>DASZUX010000337.1:0-6829 GCA_035547455.1 Chitinophagaceae bacterium | reverse complement strand
AAAGGCCGTCTGCCCAGGTGCCAATCCACAAATTATGCTTATCATCTTCCATTACATGAAGCACATAATTGCCGCAAATGCTGTTTGCGTTGCCTGTTTGGTGCGTAAAATGTGTAAACCTGTCAGTATGCGGATCCAGCATGTTAAGACCACCCCCATCAGTGCCCACCCACACGTTTGTCTTTGAATCTTCGTAAATGCAAAGCACCTTGTTACTACTGAGGCTGTTTGCGTTGGTACTGTGACGGTAATAAGCAAAATTTCGTTTATCTGCATTAATTACGTCAACCCCGGCGTTAAAAGTTCCCAGCCAGATATCTCCCCTTGTGTCCCTGCAAATGGCATATATGGAGTTGTTGCCAAGGCTCTGCGCATCAATATCATCATGTACATAGTTTGTAAACGTGCCGGAGGCAGGATTAAAAATGCTAAGACCACCATTTTCGGTGCCCAGCCAAAGGTTGCCCTTTTTATCCTCCAGTATATCGTATAACGAATTTGCGGGAAGACTATTAGGGTTACGCGGATCATTTTCAAAATGGGTAAATGTACCTTTTTGCCGGTTAAACAAATTTAGCCCTCCGCCGTTGGTGCCAACCCAGGTTCGGCCACGGCCATCCTCGTACATAAAATACACATCATTATTGCTTATAGAGGAAGGATCTTTATAATCGTGCTGGTAGTGGGTAAAGATTTTTCTTACAGGGTCAAACATATCCAGCCCATGATTAATTGTGCCAATCCACAGGTTATGCAACCTGTCTTCATGTATGCTTCTTATAAAATTATCTCCAATACTGTTAGCTACACCAGGCTTGCTGGTATAGTGTTTAAATTTGCCGGTGGCGGAGTCAAACTCATCAAGACCTCCGCCATCAGTGCCAGCCCAAATATTGCCGTGGCTATCGGCAAAAACGCAGTTTACATAATTGGATGAGATACTGGCCGCATCCTCGTTATTGTGCCTGTAGTTTTTAAAGTTGTTCTTTATCCTGCTGTAGCTGCTGATACCACCGCCATTGGTGGCTACCCATATAGTACCGCTGGCGTCTTCTATTATCTTGTTTATATAGTTACTGCCTATACTTGAAGAATCGCCGTCTATGTTGCGGTACACCGTAAAAGTGTAACTGTCATACCGGTTAAGGCCGTCCCTGGTGCCAAACCACATAAACCCGCGGCTATCCTGTAAAATGCACGATACATTACTTTGCGACAGGCCGTTGTTAGTGCCAAAATGGTCAAACCTTAAATCTTGCTTTTGTGCTAATGCATAAAAAGCAGGAAGGCAGGAGAGGATTGTTGTTAGACAGTTTAGCCTCATAGGACTATTACTTTGCGTAATACGATATTGGATATTCTTGTACTATACAGCCAAGGCATAGTGATGCAATATACTCAATTTGGGTACAACTAAGCTGATTTTCCTCAACTTTGATGAAATTTAATCGCCCAGTTTATTGTTACAGCACCCCGTATTCTTTTTCAAGCCCTGCCAGATGTTCTTTGGTAAGTGGTTTTGAAATAAAGCCTTTTACGCAGGTATATTCCATCGCTTTTTTCTGGTCTTCAGGGTCAACTGTAGAAGATAAAATATATACTGCGGGAACTTTGGATGCTGAGCCAACCCAGCCGGTGTACCACTCCAAAAACTCCCAGCCGTTTAATATTGGCATGTTAAGGTCAAGCAAAATAAGGTCGGGAATATTTTGCCCTGCAGTAAGATAATCAATAGCTTCCTGCCCGTTAATTACCGATTTAATATCGTTTGCAAAGTGCGCAATTTCAATCGTGCGCTTGCAAACCAATATCGTTATGGGGTCATCTTCAACTAACAGAACTTTATCAAATACAGGCATATTGCAGTTTTGCAGGGTTAGTAATTACAGGCATTAAAAGTAACACAATTTTTATTCAGGCAATAACTTTTTCTTCTACCGCAATAAGGTCTGCCAAATCTACACTCATAGGCAATAATCCTATTTGTACAACAGCGCGTTTGCCCCTTATTTCCTTTACTTCACCCACCTGGTGATTTTTCTTCATTTTCACTTTTACACCTACTGTTATGGCTGTATTTGTTTCACGGTATTTTGCCTCTGCTTTCTTTGCCAGCTTGTTGTTTACCGCAGTTTCTTTCTTCTTAAACAACAGGTTTTGTACCTGCTTTATTATTTCATCCTTGTTATCGCTTTTGCGCCATTCCAGCACAATTTGTTTTAGTTTACGCTCAGTATCCTTTAAATAGTTTATACGTTCTTCGGTAATCTTATTTTGGTGTTTCAGCAGTTCAACCTGTTGTATATGTTTTTCTTTATCAAGCACCATTTGCATTTCCTTTTTCAGCTTTTCATTTTCTTTCAGCAGGTGCTGTACGTCTTTCTTTTCTTTTTCAAGTTTTTGCAAATCCTGCTCGGTGCGGTTCAGTAATTTATCCAGCCTGAAATGGTCTTCATCTACCAATGCCCTTGCCCTTTTTATTAAAGGCTGTGGAAGGCCAATACGCTCTGCAATGGCAAACGTATATGAGCTGCCGGGCTTGCCTACCGCCAGCTTGTACAAGGGTTGCAGGTTAACTTCGTCAAAAGCCATGGCACCGTTAATAATGCCGTTGGTGCGGTTAGCCATTACCTTAAGATTTAAGTAATGGGTAGTAACTATACCCAAACTGTGCCTGCGGGCAAGTTCTTCCATTATTACCTCGGCAAAGGCGCCGCCAAGGTTAGGATCGCTGCCGCTGCCAAGCTCATCAATAAAAAACAGCGTTTTGCCATTGGCATTTTCAATAAAATATTTCATGTGCAGCAGGTGAGATGAGTAAGTGCTCAACTCAAACTCAAGGTTCTGCGTATCGCCAATATGTATTAGCAATTGCTTGAAAATACCCATTACCGATGTGGGACTTACCGGCACCAGCAAACCACTTTGCAGCATCATCTGGTTAAGGCCGATTGTTTTCATGGTAACAGTTTTACCGCCCGCATTAGGGCCGCTGATTACCAGTATGCGGTTTTTATCATCAAGCGTTAAATTAACAGGTATGGTTTTTTTTCCAGACTTTTTATTATACAGGTATAACAATGGGTGGTACGCATCTTTTACATCAATCAATGCTTTATCAACAAGGTTAGGGTAATTGCCGTTTACATCAATAGCCAGCCTTGCCCTGGCGCTTATAAAATCGTATTCACCTGTTACTTGGTGCCAGGTTTGCAGCAGGCTGCTGTATACTGACATACTTGCTGTTAACGCCCGCAAAATGCGCTGCACTTCTTTACGCTCGTCGTTCTCAAGTGCAAATACATCGTTGTTTAGCGGTATTGTTTCCTCGGGCTCAATAAAAGCAGTTTTGCGGCTGTCGCTTTCCCCGTGCAATATGCCCTTTACCTGGCGCTTGTGTTCTGAAAATACAGCCACCACTCTTCTGCCATTGCTGAAGCTTTCATCAATGTCAGCCGTGTAACCTGCCTTGTTTAGCTTGGCCACTACCCTTTCAAACGCCCGCCGCAGCTCATTACGCTTGCGGAACAGCGACATGCGTATTTTTTGCAGCTCCATAGAGGCGTTGTCTTTTACAGCACCAGTCTCATCTATCACCTCGTCAATAAGCTCTGCAATTAATTTTTCGTAGTAGGTATCTTTTATAACTGTTGCAAGGGCAGGGTATGCAAGCCTGCGCTCATTATCAAACCACCTGAAAATTTTTTCCATACTCTCTGCCAGCCTCCTTACCATTAAAAACTGCTCACCGCTAAGGGTTGCACCGGGTATGCCCAAAAGCTTTAGTTCCCGCGAGATATTCAATGTGTAATCGTTGGGAAAATACTGGCTTTGCTCCAGCAGCAGTTTGTATTCATGGCTTTGCTGCAGCTCAAGCTCTATATATTCTTTCCTGGTGTGTATGCGTAAATTTTCGGCTTTATTTTTTGCATATTCTGTTTTACAATGCGCTGCCAGCAAAGCCTTTACCTTGTTAAACTCTAACTGCACATCCGCCGTTTCTGGGTATAACCTCATATCCCTGCCTTACTGTTTTTTATGTACAAAGATAACATATTGCCTGCTGACAGATAAAATGCCCGGCGTGCTGCCGCTATATGTGAAAAACTTTTGTATAACCTGCTATACAATGTATGTTACTCCTTCAATAGCAAGTTGCGTAGCAGGAAAAACCGAACGTGTTTCGGCAAGAAAATTATCCAGGCTTTCATACTTGCTGCTAAAATGCCCGATAATAAGTTTTTTTACCTGTGCCAACCGGGCTATTTTACCCGCCTGTACAGTAGTGGAGTGAAACCGTTGCGTAGCTTTTTCTTCAAGATTTTTAAGGTAAGTGGTTTCGTGGTATAACAGGTTAACATGCTGTATTTTGCTTACCATATCTTCGTTGTATAGCGTATCAGCGCAAAATGCATAGGTTTTTGGTGGTGTATTGGCAATGGTAACTGCTTCGTTTTTTATAATATTGCCGCTGTTGTCCACGTAGTCTTCCCCATCCTTTAAGCGTTCAAAAAACCGGGTAGGTATATCAAACAGCCCAATGGTTGATTTATTAATTTTCCTGGGCTTCTTTTTTTCCTGCACAATAAAGCCCCAGCATTCAATACGATGTATTACAGAAAAGCATGATACCATAAACTTCTCTTCATCCAGCAGCACACCTTCTGTTGTCAAATCATGAAATATCAATTTATAAGGCATGTGTGCCTGGGCCGCATCAAGCAGCGGCGTTACAATATCCTTCAGTGCTGCGGGGGCGTAAATATGCAGCGGTGTTTTGCGGCCCAGCAGGCCCAGGCTGGTAATTAACCCCGGAAGGCCAAAATAATGGTCGCCATGCAGGTGCGATATAAAAATATGGTTAATGCGGCTGCGCCTTACCCTATACCTGCTTAACTGCACCTGGGTACCTTCGCCACAGTCAATCATCAATACCTGGTCGCTAACGGTTACCACCTGGGATGTGGGATGCCTGTCGTATGCCGGTAAAGCCGAGTTATTGCCTAAAATAGTTACGCCAAACATATTATACCGCTAATTTGCAAAAGCCCTAATATAATAAATATACCCTAATATAAAAGAACACTGCAAAAATGTTTGGGTTTTATTTGTATTGCTGCTATTTATCACAATATTACTTTTGACAAAATATAAATGTTGAAGCAGCCGCTTGTTGCAATAGTTGTGCTTAATTATAACGGCAGGGATTATTTGCGTAAATTCCTGCCGTTTGTGCTGGCATCTTCCTATATCAATAAAAAGATTTTTTTGATTGATAACGCCTCTACAGACGACAGCATCAGGGAGGTAACGAATAATTTTCCAGCAGTACAGGTAATTGCGCTGGATAGCAATTACGGTTTTGCGGAAGGGTATAATAAGGGATTGCAAAAGATAGAGGCGGATTATTATGTACTGTTAAACTCCGATGTAGAAGTTACACCCGGATGGATTGAGCCTGTAATTACATTAATGGAAACAGATGCAGCCATTGCCGCATGCCAGCCTAAAATACTTGCATATAACAACCGCGAGCAGTTTGAATATGCCGGCGCCGGCGGCGGCTGGATTGACACATTGGGCTACCCATTTTCCCGCGGGCGTGTTTTTGAAACGATTGAGGAAGACAGGGGACAGTATGATGATACCGCTGCCATATTCTGGGCCAGCGGCGCAGCCATGTTTGTTAGGACTGCCGTTTATAAACAACTGGGGGGGCTTGATGGTTATTTTTTTGCACACATGGAGGAAATTGATCTTTGCTGGCGCATACAACGCGCCGGTTACAAAATAATGTGCTGCCCGCAAAGTATAGTTTACCATATTGGAGGCGGCACTTTACCAAAGGGTAATATGCGCAAAGTATTTTTAAATTTTCGCAACAACCTTATTATGATGGCTAAAAACCTGCCATGGTATGCGCTGTTATTAAAATTGCCTGCAAGAATAACTCTTGATTACATATTTGCATTTAAAAACCTGTTACACGGCCAGGCTGCACCCTGTAGAGCCGTAATTAAAGCACATTATGCCTTATTTGTATGGATGTTTACTGCTAAAAAAAGCCGGCTGCTATTGCCTAAAAAACCACTTAAGCGACTTGATGGTGTGTGTGGGAGAAGTATTGTTTGGCATTATTTTGTAAAGCACAAAAACACATTTTCAGAAATTGTTAATAATAAGTTGGGGTAATTTAGGCTGCATGCTTATTTTTGCACCGCAACAATTGATTCTATGTCACAAGAAACCATACCAGGCACCACAGAAAATATCAGGGGTAAAAAAGAATTTGGGTATAACTGGGTTAACTCATCAAGATTTATTTTTTACCTGTCAGTTTTTTGCATCGTAGCAAGTTCAATAGGCGGTTGCTATAAGTTATACCAGGAACGTTACAAGGGTAAACCGGATGTTGAAGTGCCCGGCAATACGCAGTACACACCTGAGTACAAATAAAAAAATAGCATCAAAAATTTTGCAGTACCGCTTAGATTGCTATTTTTGCACTCCCAAAAACAAAAAGCTCTTAGAGGTATAAGCGGAAGTAGCTCATTTGGTAGAGCACGACCTTGCCAAGGTCGGGGTGGCCGGTTCGAGCCCGGTCTTCCGCTCTGAAAAAAAATCCCGCTGCATGCGGGATTTTTTTTCGAGTTGCCACACTTATTTGCAAGGCATAATGCCCCGGTGGTGGAACTGGTAGACACGCAGGACTTAAAATCCTGTTCGCCGCAACGCGAGTACGGGTTCAATTCCCGTCTGGGGCACTGGAAAGCTGTTACATAGGTAGCAGCTTTTTTATTTTTGATTTCTGTTATGGGATTTCTCCCAT
>DASZUX010000336.1:0-6568 GCA_035547455.1 Chitinophagaceae bacterium | reverse complement strand
GCTAAAAAGATTGAAACGCACCGACATACGCTACAGCTATACAAAAATAATACATCATAACGACGGGCAACAGTTGGTAAGCAACATACACAACCTGTTGCAAAACGACCTGAATATTATTATTTACAATTTTGTGGATATGTTGAGCCATGCCCGCACCGAAATGGAAGTGCTGAAAGAACTTGCCGCTGATGAAGTAAGTTACCGCAGCATAACAAAGAGCTGGTTTGAGCACAGCCCTTTAAACCAGGCATTAAAGAGAATAGCCGATAAAAAAATTAATATAGTGCTTGCTACCGACCACGGCAGCGTGCGTGTAAAAACACCTTGCAAGGTAATTGGAGATAAGCAAACCACAGCCAACCTGCGCTACAAACATGGGCGTAACCTTAATTACGATCCCAAGGAGGTGCTGGCTTTTCGCGACCCGCGCGAAGCAGGACTGCCGGTGCCTAACGTAAACTCATCATTTATTTTTGCAAGAGAAGACGGTTTTTTGTGTTACCCCAATAATTACAACTACTACGCCAACTATTACCGCAATACTTTTCAGCATGGTGGCGTAAGCCTTGAAGAAATGATTATACCCGTAGTAAAAATGGTAAGCAAATAGGAGGTATGCTATCCTTTCTTCTTAAGCAATATTTGCTCGTTTATAAGGCCATATACTTTATCAAAAAACGATTTTATACCATTGTATTCGTCGCTAAAAAATAAAGGGCGGTTTACAATAAACGAGTTTCGTATCATTAACTGCCTGTTAAGCGAAACAATTTCGCGCGTAAATACGATGCTTGAATCTGACATGCGGATTGATATTGATTTTGGCAATTCTTCCACCGAAAAATTCTCAGGCACCAGTAGCAAAAGCCTTGTAGTATACGATTGAATGCAGCCGAAATCAATGTCTGATGTTCTTGACGTGTCCTTAAATGGATTTTTCTTGAACATGGTAAACAGGTATGGGTTTACAAAATAAATATCACCCGTAGCTGATACGGTATTGTGAAAAGTGATGTTTTCAATAAGCGTATCGTTGTCATCATCGCGGTGTAAAGATGTTACAGAATCTATTTTCAGGTCAGACTGGTCGTTGCCTACCATTTCCTTTGAGTCATCTTTTTTATCAGCCTGCTCTTGTCTTATTTCTTCTGCCTTGGCAACACCTGTAAATACCAGCCTGCCGCCACCGGTCATAACCCCGGCGCTATCCATCATGGCATTAAGATACAGTTCTGTATTCATCAGAGACCGCCTGTCTGTAATGTTAATCCATTGGCTTAATTGCCGGTCAACCATAAATGCGGGTGTATTAAGCACATTTAAAGGAGTTATATTAAACGGCAGGTTTTTTTGTGTGGCATCCAAAACATAAACCGCTTTATGGGTTACCACCAAAACATCAACCCCGTTAAACTGTGTATAGCTGGGAAATTCCTGGTCGGCATGCCCGTTATCGCGTGTACTTATAAGCACCGGGTAACAGGTTACACCGGCCTTTTTCAACAGGTTAAGTAACAGTATATTCATTTCGGCACTGCTGCCAGATTTCTCTTTCCAGCACTCATTTATATCGGCTGAAAAAAATATTTGCTCCCCGTTCCAGCTAATATTCCTTTTTACATATTCATACGCGCTTTCCAGCTTTGCAACAGTATCTGCCAGGTGTGATATTGAATCAACAAATGTTTCTGTGCCCGGTACCTGCTGTGTAAACTGTGCCCCAAAATACGGTGATCTTAAAAACATATTGTTATAGGTTGGCCAGCGGTTTACTTTTATATTGGTGATACCCAGTATAAAAAGCTCCTGGGGCAATACCGCAAACTCTATGCGTTGCAGGTTGTCTTTTAACGAGGTCATCATCGGTTCAATTTTAAACGGCGGAATATTGCGCATAGTAAACGACCTTATGTGCTCGTTATAAATTGTTTTGGCATAAACTTTTTCCGATGAATCCCTTTCAACTGCGCCGGCAGCTACAATGTGGGTTTGAATATCAATAAGTGCCGGAAAATCTACATTAAACTTTGAATAACGGCAGGGTAACTCATCCTGGAAAAACCAGGGTTTTATTATTATTCCATTTTTGTCAATACGGGTATATTGATATTCAATAACCGAGCCCCTGGTTAAACCGGGGAAGGTAAACCGCACACTGCCGGAGGCGTTTTTGCCTTTGCTTTTTTCCTTAAATATTTGGTCTTTTGTAAGTTTTTGGGCAACTGCGTTTCCTTTATCATCTATATTAAAAATTACAGCTTCAACATCAGTAATTTTGGTAGATCGGCTTTCATAATAAGGTATTACAATACTGGCTTTGTCAAAAGCTTTTTCATCAAATATTTTAATCCGCACCCTGTAGGCGGTAGTTACCTTTGGTGTACCGCTGTACAGGTCAACTGAAATTTTTGTATCAGCTGTTTTTAGCAGGTTCATTGCTGCCGCATTTTTATAAAATGGGCATTCCGTTAATTGCAAATCGGCTTTATCTATTCTGCCAAAATCAGGTATGCCGTCCTGTGCGCGCACAAGCATAAACGCCGGCATTAATAAAAGGGCTGTGGTTAAAATATTTTTTTTCATCTTTTATATTTAAACACCAGTTGTTCATTAAACATGGCGTACATTTTATTAAATACTTCCCGTACAAAAGGATATTGGCTGGCTGCATAGCTGGCATTCTGTAAATCAAAATGCGTTCTTAGTACAACAGCATTGCCCTGTTTTGCTGCAAATCTTCCGTAGGAAAAGCTTGTATCGGCAAGTCTTATTTCTTTGTTGGGCGGCAGTTCTGAAACCTCGATACCTTGTGGCAGGGTTATATACATATTGATGTTGTAAGACTGGTTACAGCCAAAATCAATATCGGCATGGCGTACAGAGTCTTTAAAAGGGTTTTTTCTAAAAGATGTGAGGAATAAAGGGTTTAAAAAAAAGTAGTCCCCCGTTTGCTGCATTTCAGCTTTAAAGTTAAAAGTTCGCATCAAAGGTTTATCATCATCTTCTTTGTTCTTGTCTTCAACGCTGTCAATTTTAATGTTTGATATGCCCGTTTCAAGCAGGTCTTTGCTGCCTTCATCATCACTATTATCACCAGACAGCATATTAACTTTGGCATACCCGTAAAAAAATTCTGATGTGCTGCCATGTAAGGCGCCGCTGCTGTCAATATCCACTTTTATGTTGATTACATTACGCATAGAGGGGTTGTTGTAATCAATCTTCAGCCATTGTGGCTGTGATGCATCAATAATTAACCCATAACTGTTTGCAACTGTAAAAGGAGGAATAGAATACGATTGATATTGTTCTGTGCCATCAAGCAAATAATATTTGTTGCTGTCTTTTACCAGAACGTCTACGTTATTAAATTGGCTGAGGCTTGCGAACTGAAAATCAGGAGTACCATTGTCGCGGGTGCTAACTATCACCGGGTTGCATGTAACACCGGTTCTGCGTAACAGATTTAGAATAGTAAAATTGATATCCCCGCTACTTCCTTCTCCGGCCTTCCAAACCTGGTCAATAGGATATGTAAACATATCATAAGTATTATTCCATTTAATCCTGTCCCTTACAAGATTATAAACAGTGGAAATCCTGTTCTCGTAATACAGCCCTTTTATTGAATCTATAAGTTTTTCTATTTCAGGGACGTATGCAAAGAAATGGTTGCCAAAATAATAATTGCTTAGTAGGTATTGGGATAAAGCCCCCCAATTGTTATCAGGCGAAGTTTTACGGATATTGGTCCACGCGGGAATAATGGATAACTCAAGGCGCTGGATATTGTCTTTGTAAGATGAAGTGAAAGGCTCAAACCTTATAGATGGCAGGTTAACCAGTTTGTATTGAGCAGATACCGTGGAACGATTGGTATCGCTGGCAGACTCAAGGGGCGCTGTGCAATATACTTTTGAATTTATTTTAAGCCTTAGCGGGTAACTTAAGTCGCAAACGGCAGTGCGTGTGGGGATAACATCATCAAAGTGCACAACGGGAAGATGGTATATGTATGCTCTTTTTTCTGTGTAAGCGAACTCAATAACTGAGCCTTCTTTAACACCCGGCATGGCAAAGCGAATATTTTTTTCATCTTTGTCAACCGATACCTTAAAAATATCTTTCTTGTCTATTTTTTGTGTAATAATGTTGCCCTGGTTATCAAGGTTATAGGTTATAGCCTCAACATTTTTTATTTTATCGTCTGCACCTCTATAATAAGGAATAGTAACGGTTGCATATTTTACACCTGTCTGTTTTAATACCTTAATACGCTTTCTTATTGAAGTTGTAACATAAAACCCGATATTGGTAAGCGATATATCAATATTTTCATAATTAAGCAGGTACATAGCCTCTGCATCTTTGTCAAATTCGCATTCAGCCATCTTTAAATTAGCCACATCAATCTTTCCAAATTCGGGCAGAGTGTCCTGTGCGTGGGTTACAGTAAGTAAAAGGCTGGCGGATAACACAAAGCAAGCTTGCTTTATTTTTCTCATTTATGGGTGGGTTTTAATACGCAAATATAACAGTTACATATTTTGGTTAAAATACCGGCAGGGGCGTAATATTTATTATCTTAATTTTTCATTATCCAGGTGCCGGGTGGCATCCCGCACATTTTTTTTCTCAAAATTTTTCTCCAGCGCTTCGGTAAGGTTTACCCCCGTTTGGTTGGCAAGGCAAAGCAGTACCCATAGCACGTCCGCCATCTCGTCTGATAGTTTGCGGCCTTTGTCTGAGTCTTTAAAAGATTGTTCCCCATATATCCGTACCACCAGCCGGGACAGTTCGCCTACCTCCTCCATTAAAATACCAAGGTTGGTAAGCTCACTAAAGTAGCGTACGCCCTTCGTTTTTATCCAGTTATCAACTTGTTGCTGTGCTTCTTCTATCGTCATTATTATAAAGGGCTTTGGTTTTTAATTAACGCCGGCGCTTAAAGTTACAGCATTGCAGGGTTGAAAAATAAAAAATGGCCCCGGTAATACCCCGGCGCCATTTAAACGGTACTCACTAACAATTATTTTAAAGTTATTATACTTAATACATAAGTTTACAGCAGGCCTTGTGCCAGCAGGTATTCAGCTATCTGCACAGCATTTGTTGCCGCACCTTTACGCAGGTTATCGCTTACTATCCACATGTTCAATGTATTAGGCTGAGTTTCATCACGCCGCAGGCGACCTACAAAAACCTCATCCTTTTCATGCGCCCACAACGGCATCGGATAAACGGCATTGGCGGGATCATCCTGTACTATTACGCCAGGGGCGCCTGCCAGCAGGCTGCGCACTTCGTCAAGCGTAAAATCGCTTTCAAATTCAATGTTTACACTTTCGCTATGGCCACCAATTACCGGTATACGCACGGTAGTGGCAGTAACACGAATGCTGTCGTCGCCCATAATTTTTTTTGTTTCGTTCACCATCTTCATCTCCTCCTTGGTGTAACCATTATCCAAAAAAACGTCTATTTGGGGTATAGCATTCAGGTCAATCTGGTATTTATACGCCATAGGCCCTTCTTCGCCGCGGCGCTCTTTAAATAACTGGTCAACCGCTTTTTTGCCGGTGCCGGTTACACTTTGGTATGTGCTTACCACAATACGTTTAATGCCATATTTTTTATGTAATGGGTTAAGGGCCACCACCATTTGTATAGTAGAGCAATTGGGATTGGCGATGATTTTATCTTCCGCGGTAAGCACGCCGGCATTTACTTCGGGCACTACCAGTTTTTTGGCAGCATCCATACGCCATGCGCTGCTGTTGTCAATAACAGTTATGCCTGCTTCGGCAAACTTTGGCGCCCACTCCAGCGATGTGCCGCCGCCCGCGCTAAAAATTGCTACAGCCGGCCTGGCTGCAATGCCATCGGTCATGCTTACTACCTTGTATTTGTTGCCTTTAAATTCAACCTCCTTGCCTACTGACTTTTCGCTTGCAACCGGTACAATTTCAGTTACCGGGAAATTTCTTTCTGCTAAAACCTGTAACATTTTGGTGCCTACCAGGCCGGTTGCACCTACTACAGCTACTTTCATGATTGCCTCCGCGGGATTTTTTTGTTATTGTTTTGTTTGCTAAATGATTGTGTAATGCCCCACAGGCTTTAAAGCAAAAAGCCTTCCCGTTTCGGAGAAGGCTTTTTGCTTTTTATGTTTAGCACACGCAAACTTTAAGCAGCTTCTCCGCAGGAGATGCACTTCTTAATGTTCTTTGTATGTTTCATTGCCTGTTTCATTAACGGGTGCGAAAGTAAATACGTTTTACAATTGCACCAAAAGTTTTATTTACCAAATTTTAATTCTTTCGTCGCCGGGCAGGTACATTTTGTTGCCCGGTTGCACGTTAAAGGCATTGTAGAAAGGTGTAAAATTCATGGCCGGGCCGTTTACACGGTACATGGCCGGCGAATGGGGGTCTTCGGCTATCCTAAGCCGTATAGCTTCTGGTTTTATTTTACTGCGCCATATTTGTGCCAGTGAAATAAAAAAGCGCTGGTCTGGCGTAAAGCCGTCAATTTTAGTGCTGTCCTGCCCTTCCTTCGTCATTTT
>DASZUX010000335.1:0-10922 GCA_035547455.1 Chitinophagaceae bacterium | reverse complement strand
ACTGGTGCTTTGTTGTGAATTATAAATTTGCACGTACTCTGTGCTGGTTTCCATCAGTTCTTCGTGTGTGCCGGCGGCTACCACCTCTCCTTCCATTAATAATATTACCTTATCATAATGCTCTACCGATGCTATTTTTTGTGTTATGGAAAGCAGGGTAATGCCTGGGTAGTTGCGCTGTACATTCTCCAGTATTTTTATTTCAGTATTGGTATCAACACGTGCTGTAAAATCATCCAGCAATAATACTTTAGGGTTAATAGCCAGTGCACGCGCCAGCATAATACGCTGTTTCTGCCCGCCTGAAAGACTGGTACCGCGTTCAGACACAATGGTATCTAATTTCTGCGGCAGGCTGTCAATAAAGTCGCGCAACTCGGCAGTTGCAATGGCTTTTGCCAGCGATTCATCCGTTACCTTATCGTTAAACGAAATATTCTCGCGGATGCTCATATTAAATATGATGCTGTCCTGGAAAACAAAGCCTACCTGGTTGTGAAAGCTTTCCTTATTGTAATCATTAATATTTTTTCCATCAAACGTAATGGTACCTGCATTTGGCTTTATAAGGCCGGTAAGCAGGTAAAACAACTGTGTTTTGCCTGCCGCCGTCGGGCCGATAATGGCCAGCTTTGAACCTGCGTCAACGGAAAAGCTCACATCCTTTAAAGCCGGTTTTTGGCCATATATTACCGAAACATTTTTTAACTCAATATCACCTTTTAACTCAGCCTGCACAGTACCTGTTTCTTTTGCCTCCTGCGCATTAAGCACCATGTCAATACGCTGGTAACTGGCAGTAGCCTGCGCTATTACATTGCTCATAAAACCTATTACCAGGATGGGGAAGATGAGCATGGCAAGATAACTGTTAAAAGCAGCAAAGTCGCCTACCGTCATGCTGCCGTTTATTACAAAATGCCCGCCCAGCGCCAGTATGGTTAACCCCGCCATGTTAGAGGTAAAGATGATTATGGGTATAAGGCCGGCAAATAACCGCAGTATGGACATTCCCAAATCTTTTGCTTCGGTATTGGCAGAAAGGAATTTATCATATTCAAGCTGCTGGGAGTTGATGACCCTTATAAGCGATGCCCCCAGTATGCTTTCGTTTATTACTTTGTTAAGCCTGTCAATAATAGCACGGCTTTTTATAAAAATTGCCCGCACTTTTTTCAACACAAATGAAAAGGTGCCGCCAATTACTGGTATTATAGCTATAATGGCCAGAGCCAGTTTCCAGTTAATGGTAAACAGCATAACACATACCCCAATAATGATAATAAGTGAAGAAGCAATAGACGCTACGGCCTGGGCAACAAACATTTTTATGGAATCAACATCAGCGGTTAAATTGGTAAGCAGCTTTGAAGGGCTTACCTGCTCAACATACGCATAGCTTTGCGCGGAAATTTTGGCCGCCAGCCTTGTACGCATGTCTCTTGCCACTTTTTCTGAAGCATACGTTTGTACCACGCTTTGCAGGTACGAGAAAATGAATATGATAAATGTGAGCAGGCCAAACTTTATTATAAAACTGTTTAAAGCAAACCGGCGGCTGTTAAATGCATCAATGCCCCCCCCTATAATTTTAGGCAGCCAAAGGTTAATGCCATTGCTTAGCAAGGCAAACAGCAGCAATAAAAATATAAGCCCCCTGTACGGCGCCAGCAGGCTAAAAACACTTGGCCCTTTTGGCGGCATACCGGGTGGCATATTAGCTGGTGCAGCCGGTTTTTGTTTCTTGCTCATAATATTTTGCCGGTAGTAGTGGTAAATTGTGCAAAACTAACCGTGTATTTTAATTCTGTAGTAAACAATGCACTTTATTTCAATAAAACTTTTTGCAAATGCTAAACCGACCGGCAAGGGCGTTTTTCTTTAACGATGTACGTTAGCCTGTATGCAAGTACAGCTTTTTGTACCCTGGCCCTTTACGGCATTATGCACAAAAGCAAGAGGCGGCGTTACAGCAGTTCAATTACAGTAATTTCAGGCATCATACCTACCCTGCCGGGGTAGCCAATAAACCCAAAACCACGGTTTACATACAACTTTTGATTACCGCTTTCGTAAAGCCCAGCCCACTCTTTATACATCCATTGCACCGGGCTCCATTTAAAAAACGGCAGGTCTATGCCAAACTGCATACCGTGGGTATGCCCGCTTAAAGTCAGGTCTATACCGGGATAAAGCGGTTTTACCTCGGCATGCCAGTGGCTTGGGTCGTGGCTCATCAATATTTTAAACGGGTAATGTTCTGCGCCCCTGTAAGCTTCGTGCATTTTACCGTACTTGGGAAAACGCCCTTTGGCGCCCCAGTTTTCAATACCCAGCAACGCAATTTGCTGACCATCCCGCTCAAGTACCACATGTTCATTCATTAACAGCCGCCAGCCCATTTCGGCATGCGTTTGCTTCAGCTTTTCAATGCTGTCCAGTTGCATGGGGGTAAACAGGCGTTTACCAGCCAGCCTCTCAGCCTCCTTATGTTTCTCGTCATTATCAGGCCAGGGAAAATAGTCGCCGTAATCGTGGTTACCAAGGGTGCTGTAAACACCAAGTGGCGCCTTAAGGCGGCTGAAGATCTCCACGTATCCTTCCATTTCTTCCACACGGTCGTTTACAAGATCGCCGGTAAACAATATAAGGTCAGGTTTTTCCTTCAAAATCAAATCTACTCCCCTGCTCACTGCTTCCTTATCCTGCAGGCTGCCACTGTGTATATCGCTCACCTGCACTATTTTCATGCCCATAAAAGCGCCGGGCAGGTTGCTGTATTGCAGCTTTACGTGTTTTACCTGGTACTTGTATTTGTTTGAAAAACCATATAACAGCGTGCCATACAGGCTGGTGCCCACCCCTATACCCAGCCAGCTTAACAATGATGACCGGCTTATTACCCCGGTACCGCCATTACCTAACCGGCCTATAAGCCAAATGCCCCCGCGCCGCACATCATCTGCCACAAAAAATACAAGGGCTACTACCTTGGCGAAGAAAAGCCCGATAAGCAACGCAAACACGTAATTGCGGAATATGATACTTGTATGAAAAAATTTTATGTATGGAAAGAAAACAATGGTAAGTAACGCAGTACCGGTAACAAGCCAGTACGCGGAATAAACGGCAATTCGTAATACATCGCTTCCCTCACGGGTAACTGATTCAATAACCGAGAAAATATAAATATCAACCAGTAAAATAACCAGGGCAATAAGCCATCTTCCTGTTCTTCGTCTCATTATACACAATATTTAAGATGGGAGACGTGCAAGTAAGGCAGATATTTTAGTGAAATAAAGAAATTTATTACATGCGGCTGGGTTTTAACCAATACCTAACAGATAAAATTTAATGTGAAAATAAAAATGTGCCAAATAAGTCTAAAAAACTAATATTGTTGTGGTAAAGTGCGTGTGAAAAATTAATTTTGCCGCCCTCCCGTGTAAACAACCCGGGCAAGGGTAGAACGATTGAGTTTTGTTTAAACACAGCATTATTTAATAAAACAATCTAAATTGTCCTTTCAGGGGTAGCATTATGGGACGAATAATCGGCGTTGCAAATCAAAAGGGGGGTGTTGGTAAAACAACAACAGCTATAAACCTGGCTGCAAGCCTTGCTGTGCTTGAATATAAAACATTACTGGTAGATGCCGACCCACAGGCCAACAGCACTACCGGGGTAGGCTTTGACCTGCATAATATCAATATAAGCCTGTATGACTGCATGGTGAATAATACCCCTGCAGCGGATGTAATACTTAAAAGCGACATACCAAATCTTGACCTTATACCATCGCACATTGACCTGGTGGGTGCGGAAATTGAAATGATTAATTACCCCAACAGGGAAATGATGCTGAAAACTGTGCTGGAGCCGGTGAAGGATAATTATGATTTTGTTGTGATAGACTGCTCACCATCGCTGGGGCTTATAACCGTAAACGCGTTAACCGCGGCAGACAGTGTTATTGTACCGGTGCAATGCGAGTTTTTTGCGCTGGAAGGGCTGGGCAAACTGTTAAACACCATAAAAATTGTACAAAACAGGCTTAACCCGCAATTACAAATTGAAGGTATTTTGATGACGATGTACGACGGTCGCCTGCGCCTGTGCAACCAGGTGGTTAGCGAGGTGCGAAGACATTTTGACGAAATGGTTTTTGTTACTATAATACACCGTAACACCCGCCTGAGCGAAGCGCCAAGTGTGGGCAAGCCGGTAGTGCTGTACGATGCTGAGAGCAAAGGATCAGTTAATTACTTAAACCTTGCCAAAGAAGTACTGCAGAAAAATGATTTAACAAAAATGAGCAACAGCGAAAGAATACTGGAATAATTTGTACGCTGTGCTTTAAACGCACTTTTAAATTAAAATAAATTAAGCCGGCCCAGCAGGCGTAAGGCTTACAGCTAATAGTATAAAGCTGGTTTTTAACATGACGACACCCAAGCAAAATAAAGACGCGTTAGGCAAAGGCATAAGAAGCCTTTTGCAAAATATTGATGCAGACCTTAAGACGACCAGCGGTGGCCTGAAAACAGCCGTGGTGGAGCAGGTTACAAGCATAACAAGAATACCGCTTGAGAATATTCAAACCAATCCTAAAAACCCGAGGCACGATTTTGATGAACAGGCACTGAATGAACTTGCGGCATCTATTAAACTGCACGACATTATTCAGCCGCTTACCATTTCAAAACTGCCCAGCGGCAAATACCAGTTAATTGCGGGTGAAAGAAGGTTTAGAGCGGCCAAAATTGCCGGGCTTAAAGATATACCGGCATACGTGCGGCAGGCAAACGATACGGAACTGCTGGAGCTTGCACTGCTGGAAAACCTGCAGCGCGAAGATCTTAATGCTATTGAAATATCGCTCAGCTATAAACGCATGATGGATGAACTGCACTATACGCAGGAGCAGGTGGCCGAGCGCATGGGTAAAGAACGCAGTACCGTTACCAACTATATACGCTTGTTAAAACTGCCACCGGGCATACAGCTTGCCGTACGTAACGGCAGCCTTAGCATGGGGCATGCCAGGGCGTTGATAAATATTGACACGGTTGACCGCCAGTTATTTGTTTTTGAAGAAATAAAAAACAAACAGTTAAATGTAAGGCAAACCGAAGAGCTTGTAAGGAAGATGTATAAGGAAAAGCCCGGTGTTAAATCTTCTGCAAAATCTTCACTGCCACCGGCTTATAAGAAAATTGAAGATAATTTAGCCTCGCATTTTGCAACAAAGGTAAAACTTGCACACAGCAAAAGCGGCCATGGCAGCATTACTATTGAATATTACTCACTGGAAGAGCTTAACAAGTTGCTGGAACAAATGAATGTGCAGGTTGTATAAAAATATGCGTTGGTGCTGTTTTATTATATTATTGGCCTGCTTTACATTGTCAACCCATGCACAGGATTCTGCAAAAGCAAGGTTTGGCAATGTATTACCCGATACTACAAAAAAGTTGGGCCAGATTAGGAAAGTTACCGTTGAAGACACGGGCAGGCATACTGCCCCGGCAGATACCATACCCAAGGTAACCAAACCAAAGCACGACCCCCACAAGGCCACCATCCGATCGCTTATTTTGCCCGGGTGGGGACAGGCGTATAACAGGGAATACTGGAAAATACCTCTTGTGTACACTGCCATAGGCATACCCGTAGGCATATATTTTTACAATAACAAATGGTATAAAAGAACCCGCGACGCTTACACCATTGTTGTTAATAACGATACTGCCAATTTTGGTAAAATTGACCCCAGGCTTTTTTATAACGGCTACCCGTTAGATGCAGCCTCGCTGCAGCGCTACCGAAACCAGTTCAGGCAGGACAGGGACTACTCCATTCTTGTAACGCTGCTTGCGTGGGGGCTTAACGTAGTAGATGCCACCGTATTTGGCCACCTGAAAGACTTTGATGTAAGCGATGACCTTTCGCTGCACGTACAACCATCTTATAACCCTGTTACAAACTCGGCCAACATAGGCCTTGTTTTAAACTTTGGCAATCGTACTCAAAAAGCCAAAGCCCCCGCTGCATGGTAATTCAGCAATATTACAAAACGCAGTAACCGCGGTGAAAATGGTTTTAGTATTTTCGCGCGGGTACAAAAAAGCATTTTATGAAAATCGCATTAATTGGATATGGTAAAATGGGCCATGCCATAGAGGAAATTGCAGTTAGCAAAGGCCATGAAATAGTATTAAAAATTGGTATTGAAAATGTAGAAGATTTTACTGCCGAAGCTGTAAAAAAAGCAGACGTGGCTATTGAATTTACCAGCCCGCACAGTGCGGAGGAAAACATAATAAAATGCCTCGGCGCGGGTGTACCCGTTGTATGCGGCTCAACCGGCTGGCTGGCACAATACAATAACGTGGTTGATTATTGCAACAAGAGGAACGGTGCATTTTTATATGCCAGCAATTTTAGCATAGGTGTAAATATTTTTTTTGAACTTAATACTTACTTAGCCAGGCTGATGGCTGCCCACCCGGACTATGATGTAGCCCTGGAGGAAATACACCATACACAGAAAAGGGATGCCCCCAGCGGCACAGCCATAACCCTGGCTGAGCAGGTGCTGCACTATGTTAAAACCAAAAAAACCTGGGTAAACCACATAAGCGATGATACAACAGAACTTGAAATAATCAGCGAGAGGATAGACCCTGCCCCGGGCACGCACAAAATAAAATACACCTCTGCCATTGATGATATTGAGATAATACATACAGCGCATAACCGCAAAGGCTTTGCAGGCGGGGCAGTATTGGCCGCCGAGTTTATTTACGGTAAAAAAGGCATTTTCAGTATGAAGGATGTGCTGGGCTTTTTATAATGTAACGGTTACAAATACTCAACAAACCACTTAATATCAGCAGTTTTAAAAGTTTAACCGGGGCCCGGCAAGGCCGCGGTTTTTTATTGTAGAAAATTTTAATTCCCGCAATCCGCCGCCAATGTGCTGTTGTATTGGCAAAATCTTTATATTTATTTTATATTGTCCCTTCGTTATGAGATTGCTTTTAATCCACCTTGTGCTTGCCATGGGTATAACCGCCGGTTATGCGCAACAAAATACCAGGATAATTGACAGCCTGGAGGGGCTTACATCCGTGCAAAAAGACTCAGCACTGGCAAAAACGTACAATGAACTTACATGGCAATACAGGCTGGTGGACAGGGACAAAGCGATTGAGTACGGTAACAAGGCAATAGCGCTCGCCACGAAAATAAATTTCCCGCCCAGTATAGCCCAGGCTTATAACGACCTGGGCATAATTTATTACGATAAAGAAAATTACGACACCGCCATAAAGCTGTACCAGATGGCCATGCCCATACGGCGCCAGCTAAATGATGAACTGGGTATTGCCAAACTTTATAACAAGGTTGGCATAGTGTACCAGAAAGAAGGGAAGTTTGAGAATGCAGAAGAAGAACAGCAAAAAGCGCTGGGAATTTTCAGGAAATATAATAACGACTTTGGTGTATCATACTCCCTTAACAATATCGGCATCCTTAATCAAAATATGGGCAGGTATAATGAAGCCATTAAATACCAGGAAGAATCAATTGCACTTAAGGAGAAGATAGGAGATAAAATAGGGCTGGCCGGCAGCTATGTAAATGTGGGCAATATATACCTTATTAAAAAAAACTACGCAAAGTCAAAAGAGTATTACCAGAAAGGCGTTAGCATATCAAGACAGTTAGGCGATAAGGAATACCTCTCCAACGCGCTTAACAACCTTGGCAATTTATATGTGCAAACAAAAGATTACAACAGGGCCATGACCGTTGTAAATGAATCTTTGGGCATACGGCAGGCCCTGGGCGATACTAAAGGCATGGTTAGCTGCCTTAACAATAAAGCCAGTTTATTTATAGAGCAGAAAAGGTACGACAGTGCAGAATCTGTACTTAACGTGGCGCTGGCAAAAGGCAAAGATGCCGTTAATTGCAGGCTTGAAGTAAGCCAGGCATACCTTGCGTTTGCCAAAGTGTACGAACAGCAAAACAAAGCAACCCAGGCTTTGGAGATGTACAAAATGTACACCAACACCAAAGACAGCATTTATACCGACGGGCTGAGCAAAAATTTTGCAGCGCAGGAAGTAAAATATAAAACCCTTGAAAAAGAAAAACAAATTGTAGAGCAGCAGTTTCAAATAACAAAACGCAACTATTTTATATGGGCTATTTCAGGGCTGCTTGCACTGGGCAGTATGCTGGGTTATTCATCATACCGGCGGTACAGGTTAAAACAGCAGGCAAGGTTACAGGCAGAAATTGTAAAGCAGCAGGATATTGCCACGAAAGCCGTTATTTCAGCAGAAGAAAATGAAAGAAAACGTATTGCCGCAGAGCTTCACGACGGCGTTGGCCAGATGATGAGCGCTGCAAAAATGAACCTTTCGGCCATAGAAAATGAAATAGCTTTTTCTTCGGATGCGCAAAAGCAAAAATTTGAAAAAGTAGTGGCGCTTATTGATGACAGTTGCGGTGAAGTACGTACGGTTTCTCACAATATGATGCCTAATGCACTGCTTAAATCGGGCCTTGCCCTTGCCGTAAGAGAGTTTATTGACAAGATTGATGAAAACGTTATTCACATAAGCCTTCACGCGGAAGGGCTGAATGAAAAAATTGATTCCAATATAGAAACTGTGCTGTACCGCGTAATACAGGAGTGTGTAAACAACGTTATAAAACATGCGGGCGCCAGCAGGCTTGACATTTCGCTGGTAAAAGATGAAGATGGCATCAGCGCCACGATTGAAGACAACGGAAAAGGTTTTGATACGAGCAATAAAACCAGTTTTGACGGTATCGGCCTTAAAAACATACAAACGCGCATTACGTACCTTAAAGGCACGGTAGAGTGGGATTCTGCCCCCGGCAAGGGTACAGTGGTGGCCGTTCATGTTCCTGTTTAATTTTTTTTGAAATACCTGCTTGCTTATTTGAAAAAAGCGCTGCTTATATGGCTTGCCTTTATTGCAACCTGTGCCCGTGCGCAGCGGCATGGCATTGACAGCCTTGAAAACCTGTTGCAGCCCGGCATTAATGACTCTGTTAAGCTGGACATATACAAACAGCTTTCAGAAACAATGAACTTTAAGGACTTTGACAGCAACCTGTTGTTTGCCCGCGAGGGGCTTGCATTAGCGGTTAAAAAAAATGATGCTGTTAAAAAAGGTATTTTTTACGACAATATAGGGGCTGCATTTTATTTCAAAGGGTTTTTTGACAGCGCCGCCAGTTATTACTTTAAGGCTGTTAGCCTGCTGCAGGCGGCGGGCAACCTGGCAACGCTGGCAGCAACTTATAACAACCTTGCAAAATTGTACCGCAAAACAGGCGCTTACCCGCGTGCGCTTAATTTTTACAATAAGGCAATTGATATTTTTAAAGACCTGCATGATGACGATGACCTTTCAAGCACTTACAACGAATGTGGGGTTGTGTACGAATACCAAAAAAAGTACAAGGCAGCACTGGACCTGTACAATAAATCGCTGGCGCTTAAAAGAAGGCTAAACGACTCCACCGGTATTTCCTACGCGCTGAGTTTTATTGCCGAAGTGTACAGCCAGCAGGGCAATTTTAAAGATGCGGAACGGCTGGCGCTGCAATCGCTGCACATACGGCAGCTTATTAAGGACTCGTTCACCATCGCACTTTCCTTTTCCGACCTTGGCGACTTATACCAGGCAAAAGGGAATTACAGCAAAGCAATACATAATTATATTGCCAGTAATAACTATATAGGCAATATGATACCCGATATGCGGGCCTCAAACCTGCAGCAGTTGTCGGATATTGCATACAGGCAGGAAGATTATAAGAACGCATTTGACTATTACCGCCAGGCTACGGCATTAAAAGATTCCATCTACAAACTTGCTTCGTCGCAGCATGTAGAGGAATTATCTGCCAAATATGAAAGTGCCGAAAACCGGCAAACAATACAGGAGCAGCAGTTTGAAATAACAAAGCGCAATTATTTTATTGCCGCAATTTCCATATTGCTGGTGCTGGTAACAATGCTTGGCTACTCCTGGTACCGGCGATACCGGCTTAAGCAGCATACCAAACTACAGGCCGAAATACTGAAACAGCAGGAAATTGCCACCAGGGCCGTTATTTCAGCAGAAGATACAGAACGGCGGCGCATTGCAGCAGAGCTGCACGACGGCGTAGGGCAAATGATGGTGGCGGCACGTATGAACTTATCTTCTATAGAAAAAGAGCTGCCCTTTACAACCGATACCCAAAAAAGCAAGTTTATTAAAATAACGCAGTTGATAGACGAAAGCTGCCGCGAGGTACGTTCTGTATCCCACAGCATGATGCCGAACACATTGCTGAAATATGGGCTTGAAAGAGCAATTAAGGAATTTGTTGACAAAATTGACGGCAGGGTAATTAATATAGCGCTGCACATTGAAGGCGTAAACAGTAAAATTGATCCCGGTATTGAAACTGTAATGTACCGGGTTATACAGGAGTGCGTGAATAATGTAATACGGCATGCGGGTGCACAGAGGCTTGATATATCGCTGATAATGGACACAGGTGGGCTGCATGCCACAATTGAAGACAACGGAAGGGGATTTAACGCACGCAACCGTGATAATTTTGAAGGTATAGGGCTTAAAAACGTTCAGTCGCGTATCAGTTACCTCAAGGGTTCGGTGGAATGGGATTCGGCACCCGGGCGTGGTACCCTTGTTGCCATTCATGTTCCGCTATCATAAAATATGTATTTTTACTTATATCTTTACCCCACTGTGTAAAAATGGAGAAAATAAAACTTGCCATTGTTGATGATCACCAAATTGTAATAGATGGCATTACTTCTTTATTGCAGGGTTATGATGCCTTCAAAATTGAAG
>DASZUX010000334.1:0-11261 GCA_035547455.1 Chitinophagaceae bacterium | reverse complement strand
AATATAACGACGGGCTTGCAGAACAGGGCCTTCCGCCACTTGCCAATCCCCGTAATGCCGCCAGCGGCAGCCTGCGTATAAAAGATCCTGCAATTGTTGCAAAACGAAACCTGGAAGCATTTTTATATAATGTTAGCTATTATACTACCATGGCTGGACACCCTGACCCTATTGCTACACATAGCGGTACACTGGAAATGCTGTGGGAATGTGGTTTTCGCTCTCCGCAGCAGGAAAAACAGGTAGTAATGGGTATTGATGAAGTAATAAAGCATGTGCACGACTTTGAGGAAATGCGGGACAGCCTGCCCTACGAAATTGATGGCATGGTAATTAAGGTAAACAGCATTGAACTGCAGGATAAAATGGGTATGACAACCCATCACCCACGCTGGGCCATGGCCTTTAAGTTTAAAGCAAGGCAAGCCACTACCAAATTAAGAGCTGTTGAGTTCCAGGTAGGAAGAACGGGCGCTGTTACGCCCGTGGCTAAACTGGAGCCTGTAGCAATAGGCGGTGTAACGGTAGGAAGCATTAGCATACACAACGAAGACTACATAAAAGAAAAAGATTTGATGATTGGCGATACGGTGCTGATTGAACGCGCTGGTGATGTAATACCCCAAATTGTAAAATCGCTGCCGGAATTAAGAACCGGGGAAGAAAAACATATTATATACCCAAAAAAATGTCCTGTATGCCACACAGAATTGTACAAGCCCGAAGAAGAAGCCGTATGGCGTTGTATAAATATTGAATGCCCCGCCCAGGCAGCAGAGCGTATTATACATTTTGTAAGCAAGGACGCTATGGATATAAAAAGCTTTGGGGAAGCCAATGTGCGCAAGTTTTATGAGTTGGGGCTGCTGAAAGATGTGCCCGGTATTTATACCCTTGACTTTGACGCAATAGCCCAATTGGAAGGGTTCGGCAAAAAATCAATTGACAATTTAAGGGCAGCTATTGAAGCCAGTAAACAGCAGCCGCTGCACCGTGTAATTTACGCGCTGGGCATACGTTATGTAGGGGAAACCACGGCTAAAACCGTTGCCAATGCTATACATGATGTATTTGAACTTGAAAGCATGAATGAAGAACAATTGCAGCAAATGGAAGATATTGGCGTTAAGGTTGCGCAAAGCATTCACACCTTTTTCAGGAACAGTGAAAACATCAAAATGCTGCTGCGCTTAAAGGAACTTGGCCTGCAGATGCAGAATATAAAACGGGCGTCTGCCGCAGAAATGGGTACACTGCATGAGCAAACCTTTCTTTTTACAGGTACACTTAATAAGTTAAAAAGGAGCGAAGCGGAAGAAATAGTGGAGAAACACGGAGGCAAAATAGTAAGTGGGGTAAGCAGCAAGCTAAATTATTTGGTGGTAGGCGAAGATGCGGGCAGCAAGCTGGAAAAAGCGAAAAAAATAAATACTATAAAAATTATTACAGAGGATGAGTTTTTGAAAATGATAAACGGCTAATTGCTGAATAACCCTGCTATTAAGGGTTTGCGTTGTACATCACAAAAACCGGCAGTTTTAAACCCGTAATACAACAACAATGTTGAAAGCAGTAATATTTGACCTTGACGGCACCATTGCAGATACACTTCCATTATGTATAGAAGCATTTCGCATGGCGATTGAACCCCTCGCTCAAAAGCAATTGACAGATGAAGAAATTATTGCCACGTTTGGCCCTTCGGAAGAAGGTACTATTATGGCATTGGCGCCTAATCATTATGAGCAGGGACTGTCGGGTTATCTTCAATATTATGAAACGTTGCATGTACATTGTCCCTTACCTTTTGATGGCATTATTGCTTTGCTGGATTACCTGCAGCATCATAATGTACGCCTCGCCATCGTTACCGGCAAAGGCGAAAAAAGCACTGGTATATCACTCAAGCAATTTGGTATTACCCAACATTTTTCCATCATAAAAACAGGCTCTCCGGCAGGTCCTATTAAAGCAGAATGTATTACAGAGGTATTGCAGGAATGGGGTGATATAAAAAAAGACGAAGTTATTTACATAGGCGATGCCCCAAGCGACATAGCTGCCTCCCGTAAGGCAGGAATACAGGTAGCCAGTGCGGTATGGGCAATTACCGCCGATGCAGAAAAATTACTGCCCCTTCAGCCGGATGTATTATTTTACACTATTGAAGAACTTTCAGCATGGCTGAAACAACGTATTGCACACCACCATTAACCACATTGTATGTATAACCGGAAACTGTTTATTGCTGCATTGCCACTGTTAATGTTCGCTTCCTGCGAACTTAATCATCACAATGACCCGGATGCGGGGCTTTCAGTTTTTAATGCCGCTGATATAAAAGCGTAC
This sequence comes from Chitinophagaceae bacterium, assembly GCA_035547455.1. Classification (GTDB taxonomy): domain Bacteria; phylum Bacteroidota; class Bacteroidia; order Chitinophagales; family Chitinophagaceae; genus JABDFW01. Next base: position 8,912 of record DASZUX010000334.1, on the reverse strand, counting down.
ATAAAGGTACTGGCCTCAGATTCGTTCATGGGCCGCAAACCTTTTACCATTGGCGAAACAAGAACCGTGGCCTACCTGCAAAACCAGTTTAAAGCCATTGGTCTTGAGCCTGGTAATGATACCAGTTACCTGCAGGATGTACCCATGATAAACATCTGGAGCAAACCCGCGGCTAATATGCACATACAATCTGCCAAAGGCAATTTTGATCTAAAGGGTTTTGATGAATACGTGTTTTCTACACCCAAAACAGATTCAGTTATTACACTTGACAAAAACCAACTGGTATTTGCCGGTTATGGCGTTGTTGCGCCTGAATATAACTGGAATGATTATGCGGGTCTTGACGTAAAAGGCAAAATTGTAATGGTACTTGTAAACGATCCCGGCTTTAACAACCATGATACCACACTGTTCAAGGGTAAAGAGATGACATATTATGGCCGCTGGACATATAAGTTTGAAGAAGCAGCCCGGCAGGGCGCCAAAGGTTGCCTGGTGATACATACTACCGAGGCTGCCAGCTATCCATTCAGCGTGTTGCAAAACGGCTGGAACACCACTGCCCTGAGGCTGGATAACGGCAGCGATGCCGGCCTGCTGGATGCGCAGGGCTGGATAACAATGGATGCCTGTAAAAAAGTGTTGCTGGCTGCAGGGCAGGATACCGGAATAATTGCCAAAGCCGACATACGTGGGTTTAAAGGTGTTACATTGAACGCCTATGCAAGCACCACTATACGTACCGAAGTCACCCGCAATAAATCGCACAACGTTATCGGCAAAATTACCGGTATCAAATACCCGGACGAATACCTGGTTGTTACCGCCCACTGGGATCACCTGGGCGTAGGCAAACCAGATGCAACAGGCGACAGCATATACAATGGAGCTATTGATAACGCAAGCGGCACTGCAAGCCTGCTGGAATTTGCAAAAGCTTTTAAAAGCCTGCAAAACCCTCCAGAAAGAACAGTGGTATTTTTAGCAGTTACCGGTGAAGAACAGGGCTTACTTGGCTCAGACTATTATGCTAAACACCCCGTTTATCCATTAGCAAAAACTATTGCTAACCTTAATGTAGACGAAATTAACTGGTATGGTAAAACGAAAGATATAATTGTAGTGGGCAAAGGCCAGAACGAACTTGAAGATATATTGAAAGAAGAAGCAGAAAAACGCGGCCGCTACATAGCCTATGATAATAGCCCGCAGGCCGGCCACTATTACCGCAGTGACCATTTTAGCCTGGCTAAGGTAGGTGTACCTGCATTAGCACAGGGAATGGGCGTTAATGTTATTGGTAAAGACAGTGCCTACGGGCAGCAACAACAGGATGAATTTGACGAAAAACGTTACCACAATGTACAGGATAACTATACCCAAAACTGGGATTTAAGTGGTGCTGTGGACGACCTGCAGTTATTATTCATGGTAGCCAAACGCCTTACCTACGATCACCCATGGCCGCAATGGAAAGAGGGCAGCGAGTTTAAAGCCGAAAGGGATAAAACAGCGGGTGAAAGAAGATAACGCAGCATAAAGTTAGTTGACAAAAATAAAAGCAGGTGTCTGAAAAAACGCCTGCTTTTTATTTTCTTGCTTTTCCAAAATAGCTGCTTGTCGCAAATAACCCTCATTAATGTCTCCTTAGCCAACTATCCGGTTGCTGCAGTTTGCTTAATCTTGCAACAGCAATTCACTACTAAAATTTTTACAATGAATAATCAAATTTATCCCTGTCTTTGGTGCAATAATAATGCAAAGCAGGTTGCAGAGTTTTACTGTTCTGTATTTAGAGATTCAAAAATTATACAGGAGACACCCATGGTTGTATTTTTTGAAGCAAATGGTAACAAGTTTATGGCATTAAATGGGGGGTCTAAGTTTACATTTACCGAGGCTATCTCATTCGTGGTAACCTGCGATACGCAGGAGGAAATTGATTATTACTGGAATAAGCTTACAGCCGATGGCGGAGAAGAAAGTATGTGCGGCTGGCTAAAAGATAAATACGGTGTGTCTTGGCAGATAGTACCTTCAATAATAGGCCGGCTGATGAGCGACCCAACACGTGCACAACGTGTTATGCAGGAAGTAATGAAGATGCGCAAGCTTGATATAGCTACCATGCTTAATGCTTAGCCAGTTGGTAACATCAGGGTATTATAAGCCGGTAATTATTCAAAACATGATTACAGTAAAGTATCTTGCACCAAAAATCATCTATGTATAACGCCAGGCATATTGCAGTCATTTCTCTTGTATTTGCATTTTGCCTGTTCCAGGCATGCACAGCCAGTAAAAAAAATGTGCATGGTAAAGTGCAGGATGTTGCAAACTGGGTTAACACGCTACACGATTCGCTGCATATTAAAACATATAAAAACGGCATGCGTACAGATAAACCCAACCTTGTTGTTGTACTGCATGGCGATGCGCCTTTTAATAATCCCGGCTACCAGTACATATTAGCCAGTTTAATAGCACGGCAAAATACAAACACAATCGCAGTTGCCATCCTGAGGCCCGGCTATACCGATAGTGAAGGAGTACGTTCGCCTGGTATACGCGGTCTTACCACCGGCGATAATTATACGCCGCAGGTAGTAGACGGCATTGCTGCGGCTATTAATAACCTGAAGGAATTGTACCACCCCGGCAAAACGATTATCGCCGGCCATTCCGGCGGCTCGGCTATTACGGCAGATATTATAGGACGCCACCCCGGTGTTGCAGATGCAGCGGTTCTCGTTTCGTGCCCTTGTAATGTACCGGAATGGCGTGCACACATGAAGATGTTGCAACACAACGCACCAATATGGGACAAGCCGGTAAAAAGCCTTTCGCCTAACACCCTTGTGGATAGTATTGACATGCGCACAAAAATTGTGGTAGTGACCGGTGAAAATGATGATGTAGCCCCAACGGCTTTAAGCGTAAACTATTATAAACAGTTAAAACAACGCGGCCTTGATGCGCAGTTAGTTACAGTAAATGGTGCGGGCCATGAAATTTTCCTTACAGCCAGTGTGCGCAATGCCGTATCAACTTTACTTAACAGTAAGTAACCTAATGTTTTATTTTACGGTTATAAACCGCACAGTGCTGCCCATTTTGCCGGCGGCGGTTATACCTTGCACAACAACGGCATACGTTCCCGGCAGGTCAGATGTATAAAACATTGCCTTGGCAGAACCGGTTGTTACATCAGTTTTTAAGTTAGGTTGCCAGTACAACACATCTCTAAAATCAGGCAGCTTGCTATTAATGGTTTGCGGTGTATCATATTTTGGGCAATAAAATTCGCGCTGTAACTGCATGCCGTTGTATTCAAGCACAAGCGATGCAGGGTCCAGTGGTATGCCATCCAGGTCACCCTTATAAGTTGAGTAGCTTACAATACCAAAAATAACGGCAGGGCCATAATAATACTTGTGTGTAACAACCTCAAGCTTGTTTATTTTAAGCGGGTTAAAGGCTATTACCGAATCCATATTAAAAAAAGGCACTCCGTCTACCATTACCAGGGGGTTATTCTCAAAAAGTATGTTATGAGGGTCGTCAGAGACTTTTAATACAAAATTACCATGCTGCCTTCTTACGGCTACTTCGGCCACATATTCACGTAATACTTCTTCCATCGTTGTAAAACGCACATAATCATCCAGCATATACTTTTTTGAGGCCACACCATAAAAAGGCAATGTATCAATATCAGCAGCGTAAAATTGGCGTGATTTTTCTCCCGAATAAACATTTTGCACCTGCGTATTTATGCTATGTTGTACCAGCAGGTTCTCCATATTTTTCGACAATGTAAACCCTGCTGGTAAAAAAGTTCCGTACTTATCTGAAAAAGGGTTCATTATGTCTATGCGGAAGATGCTGTCTTTTTGCTGGTCGGTTTGCACAATAATTTCATCGCCGCCAATAAAGTTCCGTACATTAAACCTTAAAACGCCATTATTGTCGCTTCGCGCTATCGCCAACCGGTAGTTTTTGCCTGGTACAGAAAGATATGCCTCGATGCCCGGTGCAGGCTGCCCTGTTTTCTTGTCTGTTATTTTGGCCATTACTATATGCCCTTCATACTCGGGCAGGTAATCGGCTGCTGCTTTGTTTTGCGTAATATTCTCCCATTTAAACCTGCTCCAGCCATGGGTAAGCATCAGGTTATCCAGGGCGGCATCAGCAGCATCATCATTATTATTATTAATATAATAACCAGGAGATTCAATTGTGCCTCTTAACTCTGCATTCAGCAACAGGTAGCTCATTATGTTTTGTGCAGGTATTGCCTGCAGCGAGTCAACCCTGTACACAGCCATTGACATATCAGCCACTTGTGTTGCATTATTTTCGTCCTTAACATTTATGCTTATTGATGCTTTTTTACGTTCGTTATATTCTTGTTGATCTGTTGTAATATCAATTGCAAGTTTTTGCACAGGACGTTTAAAATACAGTCTTTCACAAACAGGCACAGCCTGGTTATTAAAAAGAGTAAAATGATTTATACCATCCCCAAGCGTGTTTTTGTCAACCGTAAAAACCGTCTTGCCATCTTGCAATTGCTTTGAAAGTACTTTTTTCAAATTAAGGCCGGTATTTACCAGCAGGTAAACAGCCTGGTAGCCTTCGGTACTGCTCACATTAATATTTACCTGGCTTCCCGCATCGTTAAGCCGTAAAATATAGCCCTGGTTATTTACATCCGGCAGCGCCCTGCTAATGGTTTTACCACCAATACTAATTACCGCAGAATATTTGCCGCCCGTTACAGGAGTCAGCATAAAATTTCCAATACCGAATTTTTGCGGCGAGAAAGTTACAATTGTCCGTCCTTCCTGGTCAACTACTTTGCCGCTGCACTCAATACCCCTGCCATTTTGGTCAATAATTCTAAAAGCCACCTTGCTCTCATTACCTGCAACAAGGTTTCCGCCCTCGGGGAAAAAGCGTATTTCATAGCCCGGTGAATCTGCTTGCTGCTTTTGCTCCAGGTCTCTAAAAGTATTAACAATAGTTACCTGCCTGGTGAAATACAGGTCGGCGCTAAAATTCTTCATCCAGTTAGTATAAGCCCTTATCACATAGTTACCCGATTTAACGGAAGTAGGTAATTGAAATGAGCCGCTGCCACTGCCGCCTGTCAAGCTTATTTTGGCTTGCATTACAGGCTTTTTATCTGCATCTGTAACTTCTACATAAGCTACTTTGCTGATTGTTGATGGTGTGTTTGCTGATGCATCTACAGTGTAAACTTTAAACCATACTATTTCACCGGCAACAAAAAAATCTTTATCTGTATGCACAAAAACTTTCTCCTGTATCACACCCCGGCTGCTGCTGTTAAACTGCTGTTGAAGATTTTGCACTACTGCGTCATTCTGGGCGTTTACAATAGCACCCATAAGCAGCAACAAACAACTTAAGAATGTTCGTTTAAATTGCATTGTAGTAAAATTTTTATATGTAGATAGCCTGTAATTCATTTGATGCTTTTACGGCCAAAAAGGCGGTTTTGTGGTTGTGCCGCCCTGTCGCCTGCAATCAACACATTCGGGTAATGCAGCGTAATAATCAAAGGGCCGGTAATAATTCACCGGTATATAACCTGCATCCAGGTAATGGCGAATATTGTCTGCAGTAAGATGCACCGTGTCGCACAACGAAAAAGCGGGAGGAGGGTACAACCAATTACTTACCTGTTTGTGCGATATAAATATGCGTTGCTCCTGTACGCTGCTGGCGGTTATGAAGCCAATTGCGATGGCAGACGCATCGTTAGTGCAATGAATATTACCCTGCACCTGCGACGGCTGGGGGTCAAACAGGCTACCAAGGTTTTCAGTATTTTTGCTCAATGTAAGCCAGTAATTGTACCCTTCCTCAGTAAGTGCATATTGCCGCACCATTATGCTATACAATACTCCCAGTTTTTGGGTAGATGCAGGGATATACACCAGCGGGTTTTTGTACACCACATCTTTCGCAAGCTTTTGGGTTGATGCTATAAATATCTCTGATGAGGGGATAGTTCTCCAGCAGGTATATACCAGTTCGTTATAAGGTCGCGGTACAACGGCTCCATTTACCACATCATATAAAGATTCAAAGGGAGCATTATACTCGTATGTTTCTACGTAATCCCATTTATAATATTTTGTTTTGCCGGCATCATCATGGGTGTTTGCATAGATATGTACGCCATCATTAAGCTGCTCCCAGCTTATGCTGTCAATTGGCGGTGATTGTTTGTTTTCAACGTAATCAGATACAAACTGCTTGCCGGCAGTTGTTGTTATTGCAAGCCGGTATTTAGCACCCGCAGTAGTTGGAATGTAAGTAGTGCCATAACTGCCATCGCCAAAATCAGTTAAAGTATAGCTGCCTCCTGCATCACTTTCAACGGAAACCTGGGCGCCAGGTTCAGGCAAAACGGAAGAGCTGTCGTTTATACTTCTTGTATGCGACAGTTTGATCATTGTTGGCCCTTCTCCTATATCCAAATATCCTTCTACTACCAAAAAGTTTGTATTTGCTGCTGTAATTACAGGCGGCGTATAGCTCTCGCGGCATGTTACCGCCAACACTACTATTATTAAAAAAGCCAGCCGTTTAATAACATCCTTTATCATCACTGTAAGTATTTTTATATAAACTGCATACCAAGCTGTTGCTTTAAAATGCTGTATAAGTTAAAACCTGAAATTGTAATTGATAAATGGTATTATGGTACCAAATATGGATAGCTTGTAACCATTAACAACGCCGTTTTCGGAAGTAAAATAAACCGAATACGGGTTTTTTCTCCCGGTTATATTATAAAGTCCTATCGTCCATGAATTGTGCGCAAACTGTTTTATTTTATGGTTGCCCTCAATATTCATCGAAAAATCTGTCCTGAAATAATCTGGTATCCGGTATTGGTTTCTATCGGAGTATAATACTCTGTAAGATCCACCATAATAGTATTCCGCAATGGGCAGTGTTAGGGGCCTGCCTGTACTATATATACCATTTAGCGAAATGCTGAACCTGTGCGAAAACCGGTAGTTGCCAATAAAGTTTACAACGTTGGGCTTATCAAAATCGCTGGGGTACCATGCTCCTTTGTTAACGGGTTGCGCTACCAGCGGGTCATCAGTTTTTAACATAGTGCGTGAATAGGTGTAGCTAATCCAGCCGTTAAGTTTACCTGCTGTCTTTTTAACCAGGAATTCAGCTCCATAAGCATATCCTTTGGAATTAGCTATGTCTGTTTCTATATGATGATTAAGCACCAGTTGCGCACCGCTTTTGTAGTCAAGATAATTTTCCAGCCGCTTATAATAAAACTCTACCGATGTTTCAATGGTGTTTGATTTGAGGTTGCTGTAAAAACCCAGTGATACCTGGTCGCCAAGCTGCGGCTTAATATAACCGTCACTTAGCTTCCATATATCAGTAGGTGAAATAGCAGTAGTATTGCTTAGCATGTGAATGTATTGCCGCAACGAATTGTAACTAATTTTGACGGAACTGTTTTGGCCCAGCGAATACCTTGCTGAAAGCCTTATTTCGGGACCCTGGTATGTTTTTATAACCTTGCCGCCCGGGTATTTTACGGTGTCAACAATATTTTCGGTTTCCCGCGGTAATCCAGGGGCATAATTATATTGTGTTTGAGGGCCAAGGTAATTGAACATTGAATAGCGTAAACCAACATTTACCGACAGTTTTGAGCTAACATCATATTTATCACCAATATATAATGCAGACTCAAGGCCCTGTTCTGATTGAACATGGTCAGGCGCCACAAGTGATTGCTTACCATCAGGATTGTAGGTACCCGGGTGAAGTTTGTAAAGCTGCGAAGTAAGCCCAAAATCTACCGTGTGTTTATTATTGGGAGAAAAATTAAAGTCGGCCCTGAAATTAGACTGGTTAATGTCAAAAGAAAATTTGTAGGCATTTACAGGGTTTTCCGTGCTTCCAATAGCAAAATCATAAGCATCAATACCAGCGGTAAATACGCCGTATAATTTATTATTAAATATGTGCTTAAACTTAATATTTGCGTTTTTGTTGCTGTATTGATAAGTAGTATCACTGTTAAGCCTAAACTTGTCCCGGCTTAAATAGCCTGTTATAAACAGGTTGTTTTTGGCATTAAACTCGTGGCTTATGTTAAGGTTAATGTCATAAAACGATGCGCTGCTGTTTTTGTAATCATTGTTGGGTATTTGTTTAAGCAGCCAGTCTGAGTAAGTTGTACGCCCACCAAGTATAAAGGATGTTTTTCCGCTGTCAATAGGTCCTTCCAGCGTAAGGCGGCTGGTAAGCGGGCCTACGCCACCATTGCCGGCAAACTTTTTCTTATTGCCCTCGCGTGATGTAACATCCAGCACTGATGCAAGACGGCCGCCATAGCGCTCGGGTATGCTGCTTTTATACAGTTCAACATCCTTTACCACATCAGGATTAAAGGCGGAAAAGAATCCAAAAAAATGGGAAGGATTGTAAATAGTAGCATCGCTGAAAAGTATCAGGTTTTCATCAGCGCCACCACCACGTACGTTAAATCCTGTACTGCTTTCGCCTACCGATGTTACACCCGGCATGGTTAATACTACCCGCAACACATCAGCCTCGCCAAATGCAGTAGGCACCTGTTTTATATTTTTAATATTTATCTTCTGCACACCCATGTCAACACCTCTTACATTTACTGTTTTATCAGCGCTCACAATTACTCTTTTAAGGGTGGGCACATATTCAAACATGTCAATATTCAGTTTACCATCGCCATACAGCATAACCTGTCTTTTGGTGTCGTTCATACCAATGCTTGTAATCAGCAGCATCTGCCTGCCTTTTGGCAGTGTAAGTGAAAAATAACCAAACTGGTCTGTTATGGTACCTGT
>DASZUX010000333.1:0-8458 GCA_035547455.1 Chitinophagaceae bacterium | reverse complement strand
GGCACTCGGTAATTTACGCGGCGCTTTACAAACCCTGATGGGGGGCAACATATCTGTTTATACTGAGCTTTGCGAAACAGCCCGGCAGGAAGCCTACAGCCTTTTAATACAGCATGCGCAGCAAGCCGGCGCAAATGCCATTATAGCCATGCGCTACGATGCCAATGAAGTAATGGATGGTGTAACAGAGGTATTGGCTTACGGCACTGCCGTGGTAGTAGAAAAATTATAACGTTGACAGGGTAAACATGAGGTTTGAAGAGCGGAAGACGGGGCTCGAACCCGCGGCCTTCAGTTTGGGAAACTGATGCTCTACCAGCTGAGCTACTTCCGCTTATGGGGCGCTAAAGTACAAAACAGTTTCAAATTATTACAGCAAATCTTCGTAAGCATTCTGCAATTCGCTGTAGGCATGTTTTTCGCCTGCTTCTTTTGCAGCAGCCATTCCTTTTTCGTACCACGCCACGGCAAGTTGCTTTTCGTTAATGCGCTCAAGCAGCTTGCCAAGCTGGTAGTAGGAGCCCACATATTCAGGACATTCATTTAAAATAGCTTCAAAAAGTTCTCTTGCATCCGTGTCGTTGCCAGCTTTTATATACTCCAGCGCAAGCGCGTGGCGTAAAAAGTTATCTCTTGGGGAAAAGTCAAGCATTTCCTTTATTTTCTCAATGCGGTTCATACAAGATAAAATTGGTGTCTCTATAAATACGATGCCCGAATTACATTTTGGCAGATGATGTGCCTGTTAAGTAAAGCGCACAATCAATTAGTAACGTTAAAAAGGCCCAAAGGTTACTTTACCCTGCAATAAAAATTACTCACAAAAATAGTTGCATAAACAACTTTTTTATACTAACGGTTGTTATTACATTTGCTAACGTTAAAACGGTTGTATGAAAATATTAGTTTGTATAAGCAAAACACCAGACACTACTTCAAAAATAGCTTTTAAAAACAATAATACACAATTTGAAGAAGCAGGCGTACAATGGATAATTAACCCGTATGATGAATGGTACGCCCTTGTGCGGGCTATTGAACTTAAGGAGAAAGACGCCTCGATTGTATTACACCTTATTACTGTTGGCGGCCCGGACGCAGACCCGATTATACGCAAAGCGCTTGCGCTGGGTGGTGATGAAGCTGCCAGGATTAACACTACCAGCGACGATAGTTTTTATATAGCAAGCCAAATTGCAGCGGTAGCCAAAAACGGGGGTTACGATTTAATATTTACCGGCAAGGAAACTATTGATTATAACAGTTCTTCAGTAGGGGGCACTATCGCCGGCCTGCTTGACATCCCTTTTATTTCGCTGGCAACAAAATTTGAACTGGCAGGAACTACGGCTACTATTACACGAGAAATAGAAGGCGGCGAAGAAACTTCGGAAGTTAGCCTGCCGATAGTGGTTAGCTGCGCAAAAGGTGTAGCGGAACAACGCATACCCAATATGCGTGGCATTATGGCAGCACGCACCAGGCCTTTAAAAGTAACAGAACCCGTAGCCGCAGATGCACTTACGCATATAGTGAGCTACGAGTTACCACCCGCTAAAGCCGGGGTTAAACTGGTACCAGCCGACAACGTGGCGGAACTGGTAAGGCTGCTGCATGAAGAAGCAAAGGCTATATAATGCTTTGCCAAAAAGGAAAGCCCGGCATAAATAAATATTTAAAAAAAATATCATCAAGGGGTATAAAATAAAAAAATTGTATGGTACTTGTTTTGATTGACCACGCAGATGGACAGGTTAAAAAGGCATCGCTTGAAGCGCTTACTTATGGTGCAGACCTTGCCAAACAATTGGGAACTGTAGCTGAAGGCCTGCTGTTAGGTACTGCAAACACCAACATTGCAGACTTAGGCAAGTATGGTGTTACAAAAGTTAACCAGGTAATTAGTGATGCGTTAAACACCTTTGACGCCCTGGTTTATGCCGGGGTTATAGCACAAGCAGCAACACAGCTTAATGCCGAAGTGATTATATTTAGCCATAACCAAACAGGTAAAGCTATTGCGCCGATGGTATCGGCAAAATTAAAAGCCGGTCTTGTTGCAGGTGCAGTAGCACTGCCCGATACCAGCAATGGCTTTGTAGTTAAAAAAGCTGTTTTCAGCGGGAAGGCATTTGCTAACGTGGAAATAAAGAGCGAGATAAAAATTATATCCATTAATCCAAACAGCTATAAAATAGTTGCGGGGGAAGGCAGCGCAAAGGCTGCACAACTAAACATAGCAGTGGAGGCCCCAAAAGTTAAAGTTACCGCTGTAAATAAAGTTAGCGGGGAAATACCGTTAACCGAGGCTGAAATTGTTGTAAGCGGTGGGCGTGGTTTAAAAGGCCCTGAAAACTGGGGTATTATTGAAGATTTAGCACATGCGCTGCATGCCGCTACTGCCTGCAGCCGCCCGGTAGCCGATGCACACTGGCGGCCCCATCATGAGCACGTGGGTCAAACGGGGGTGCAAATCGCCCCCAACCTCTATATAGCCATCGGCATTTCAGGCGCTATACAACACCTTGCAGGCGTCAACCGCAGCAAGCATATCGTGGTAATAAACAAAGACCCGGAAGCACCGTTTTTTAAGGCAGCCGATTATGGCATTGTTGGGGATGCCTTTGAAGTTGTACCTAAATTAACCGAGGAGATTAAGAAACTGCATAATAGCTGATAGCCTTATAACCTTGTAAACCGGGAATTGCCCTGCTGTTCCCGGTTTATTTTTGAGCCAGCCTTTACTTTTCAGGCATTTTACTTAAACTCTGCAATACATTATTTTATTTTATATCTGTCCATTTTTACAATTGACCATGTTATTAAAGGCGCTACAACCATTTTTCTGTTGACCTTTGCATCAAAATATTGTTCAATTATTTTTAAAAGCCCCATAATATTGATTTAATTGATAAAATTAGTTATATATTATTTTTATATATTCATAAAATACTGATAAAAAATTATTTAAAATTCATTTAGTTACTTGGCTATTATATTATTTGTATTCAATTTTGGGGAGCAAATATTTTAAAAATGTCCGCTATCACTTTTTACCTGCTTAAATTTATGGCTACCATGGTAATTTTAGCCATACAATCCGCCCCGCTTTTGGCCGAAATTGGCAAAATACTTTTTGTGGCTGTAGGACTTTCTTCGTTCCTGCTTTACCTTTCCTGGAAAGGAGGCAAAAAAATGCGCGTTGCTGCAAAAGCAGCGCATTAATATTTGCGGGGTTTCCCCTATACAAATTACATTAACCGGCAGGCAGCAGCGTGCAAGCCCAGTACTCAAAAAGAGCTCCCGAAAAAAGTTGATTGCATATTGAAGGCGGGCAAAGGAGGGACTAAACTCAATATCAGGCGATAGCCACTGCATCTTCGTATCCTGCTGTAGCAGCATCCGTGCTTTTTTCTTCAACGTGACCGGGCCTAAATCTTGCCACATACATATAACCAATAACACCTGAGATAAAAGAAGCTGCAACAATGGCGATTTTTGAAATTATCTGCAGGCCATCCTCTCCATAGGAAAGCGTTGATGTAAATATTGACATGGTAAAACCAATGCCACCCAGCATACCCATACCCAGTAGTTGTTTGTAGGTGCTTTTTGACGGCAGCGAGGCAATACCCAGTTTTGTAGCAAAATATGAAAAGGAAAATATACCAATTGGCTTACCAATTACAAGGCCAAGGATTATACCATAACTAATTGTTGAGGTAAAAGCACCGCTAAAATCGGATGGCAAAATAATTGCGGTATTTGCAAGTGCAAACAAAGGCATTATTATATAGTTAACCGGTATTTTATGCAGGTGTTCTACTTTTTCAAGTTTTGTTAGGTGCATACTGAAAGCCATTACCACACCCGCAATAGTAGGATGAACGCCTGACTTAAACAAGCCGTACCACAAAACCGCGGCTGGAATAAGGTATAAGTAAGGGCTTTTTACTTTTATAGCGTTAAACCCAAGCACTGTAACAAATGCCAGCCCTGCAATACCAAAATACATAAAGTTGAGCGTTTTGGTATAAAATATTGCGATGGTGATTACCGCCCCCAGGTCATCAATAATAGCCAGGGCCATTAAAAATATTTTTAACTGCACCGGTACCCTTTTTCCCAACAAAGACAATACGCCGAGAGAGAAGGCGATATCAGTGGCCATGGGAATACCCCAACCATGCTGGTAAGGCGTATTAACATTAAAAATGGCAAAAATAACAGCGGGGCAAACCATACCGCCCAGCGCAGCAAGCACCGGCAGCAGTGAGCGTTTTAACGAAGCAAGTTCCCCTACCTGCAGTTCGCGTTTAATTTCAAGCCCTACCAGGAAAAAGAAAAACGTCATAAAAACATCATTCACCCAACTGAGAGGATTTTCCGGCAAGTTTAACCCGGCAACAGTATGCGGTAGTGAATAATGCCAAAAATCCAGGTAACCCCTGGTAGCCCCTATGTTAGAAAGTACGAGCGACAGGACAGTACAACTTATAAGAATAATGCCGGTTGAATAACTGCTGTTTAAAAAATCTCTTACCGGCGTAAATATTCTGTAAGATTTTTGTGCACTGCCACTCATATTAAAATAATATATATTTAATAAAAATATTTAATTTAGCTCAACATTCAAAGTAAAATTACAAATATCATCATTGAAATAATTAAAAATAAACATATATTTATTTTTATAATTTAATTAAATAGCCCTCTTATTGAGGGCTATTTAATTCCGAAGAAACTTATGTGCAATTACAAAAAGTGCTGTTAATCAACGTATCCATGCACGCCCATTTCAGGTATATCCAGGCCTGCAACTTCATCAGCCTCAGGCACACGGAGCTTAAATATCTTGTCAGATAATTTAAACCAGGCATACATTAAAATAAATACTACTATAAAACAGGTGGCCGCGCCAATCAACTCAGCAACAAACTGGCCTCCATCACCGTAAAACAAACCTTTTACAGTACCGGCAACCCCATTCCAGCCGTCACCATAACTTCCATCTGCAAATAATCCTAAAGAAAGTACACCCCAAATACCATTTGCACCGTGCACGGCAAAAGCACCAACGGGGTCGTCAATTTTCAGCTTACTATCAAGCAGGTTATACACCAAAATAACAAGTATGCCGGCAACCAACCCTATTATTACAGCTGATAATGAATTTACGAAAGCGCACGGGGCAGTTATAGCTACCAAACCTGCCAGCATACCATTACACAGCATACCGGGGTCGGGTTTTGAGCCTTTAAAATACATGTAAAGCAATGCAGCAAAAGCACCAGCCGCGCTTGCAAGCATTGTATTTACCGCTACAATGCTTATCCTCAAATCAGTACCTGCAAGCGTTGAACCGGGATTGAAGCCAAACCAACCAAAAGCGAGGATGAATGTACCGGTAATGGCCATTGGAATATTATGGCCAGGGATGGTATTTACTTCGCCATTAGGGCCATACTTACCCTTACGCGGCCCAATACATATTGCTCCCGCAAGCGCCGCAACACCACCTACTTCATGCACTACAGAGGAACCGGCAAAGTCAACGTGGCCATGGCCCAGGCCAAAGTTAGAACCCAGGGTTGACAACCAGCCGCCACCCCATACCCAATTACCAAACAAAGGGTAAACCACCATTGAAATAAAGAAGCCGAATATAATAAATGATTTAAATGACCACCTTTCAGCCATTGAACCAGTAGGAATTGTGGCGGTAGTATCCATGAACACCATCTGGAAAAGGAAGAGGGTAAATACACCTACATCATACACATCGCTGTTAAGGAAAAAGCCTGCCATACCAAGTAAGCCCCAGTCTTTACCAAACAGGTGCACAACAACTTCGTGGCTGGAGGCTACACCGCCACCAAGCGCAGCGGGGTTTAATGCACCGCCGAACATAAAGGCGAAACCGCATATCCAAAAACCCAGCATACCAATGCCATACACCATAAAGTTCATAGTCATGGTATGCGCAACATTTTTCTTTTGCGTAAAACCTGTTTCAACCATTGCAAAACCTGCCTGCATAAACATTACCAAAAAGCCGGTAATGAGGGTCCACATAATATTAATGGCTATTTTGTTGTGACCGCTGGCATTGCCAATGGTGTTAACTGCAGATATTACTTTGTTTGCAGTTGTATCGCTTGAAGCAGCAACCGTATCAATACCCAAATCCTTAATAGTGCCGGTAGCGCTGCCGCCGGGATCCTGGGCAAAAACTGTTGTTATGCTTAAAGCAACAACTACAACAAGCATAACAAGGGCAGGGATTTTTTTTAGCAGAGCCGGGAAAAATATTTTTGTACCCGAAGCAATGCCTCTTTTAAAAAAGTGGCTTACAGACATGTGGTTGAGGTTTTAGTTTTTAAATTATTAATTGAGCGTTATATGACTATATTATCAGAAATGATAGGTTGCAGCCAGCAGGGCAGTAAATGTGCTTTTTGTACCGGTACCATCACTTTTCATGAACAGTTCCTTTGACGAATTATCAAGCCTTAACTCCGGCATAATGGTTAAATTACCCACTTTACACAGGAAGGTTAAAGTGGCATCAAATACATTACCGTTCATAAAGGTGGGTGTGCCGGTACCTATAATCCCGTCTTTATCGCTGAAGTATTCACCCCTCAGTGTCATACCAAAATTTGAAGTTGGATCAAGGTTAAGGTACAATGCAGAGCCCCACCAACTGCTTGACGAGCCGTCTTTGGGCTTATACATATAATCAGTACCATTATAACCCAGGCTGAATTTATCGGTAACGGTTGCTGTAACCACAAGGTCAAGCTGGTTTACGCCGCCACCGCTGCCCCAATTAGCGCCCTGGTAGTTTAAATAAGCTTTCACTTTACCGTCTTTAGAGCCTGTACCAAACTGGCCAATAATATACTTGGTTCCCGAAGTGGTGGTAACATTGTCAGTAGGGTTGGCAAAGCCGAGCATTAATGTGCTTACCCCACCAAGGCTAATATCAGCCTTAATACCTGTGTGCGAGAAAGGGCCGTAAGAAAACATATAATCCATACTGTAGTTCCTGTTCAGGTAAGCATCCAGCACTTCGTAGCCAATATGGGTGGCCCATTTACCCATGGTAAGCTTAAACTTGTCGGAGATGGCATAGCTTACATAAGCCTGCTTAACCGCAAATAAGCTGGAATGGTCGGTATTGGCATACGAAAACTCCTCAGCCCTGCGGCCAAAACCAAGATCTACCGTAGCGCTTGCCTTACCAAAGCTATGGTCGCCCCTAAGGCTTGCCATACCCAACTCAAAAGAGTTATTTGAATTGGTAAAACTGGTTAAGTTATTAGTAGCTCCACCGGGGGCGTTAAGATTAGCACGGTAATACATATCAACCGAGCCGGTAATGGAAACAGGTGGCGGGGTTGCGTCCGCCTTAGTTGAATCCTGCGCAAATGACATTGCATAGCCTGCAAGTAAAGACATACTTAAAAAGGTCTTCTTTAGCATTTAGTGTTTGATTTAAAGGGGTAAATAAATATTTTGTTATAACGACGCCCTTTTCATACGGTTAATCTTAAGAGTAACCATTACGCGTAACCCCTAAAACCAGCAAACGTTAGTATTGGTAGAAGAACATAGGTAACAGCCCGGCAACTATCTTCAATTTTGATTTTTGGCTATTAATAACTGTTTAAACCGGGCACGAATAATGAATAATAATTTTTAATAATATAATTTATATATTCAAATATATTTATCAAAAAAATAAAAACAATATATTTTTTAATATTTAATTTATTATAATATATAATTTACATCTGCTTTTTTTTTGCCAATTTCTCTGCAAAAAGCTATTAAGTAGCTGAATTATAAATTATTACAAATAAAATACTTGCTAAAATAATAAGCACCGTGTTCAGAGGCAGGTTTTCATAGTGAAAAACATGTTTAACTGAATTGCTGCATTTTTTGAAGTTTGTTAAAATATATCATATTAGCTTTTTTAAAATATAAAAGGGCGCCTCCTATGGAAGCGCCCCGTCAAGTTTATATCGCAAACTCCTTATTCAGTAACAATAACGCCGTAGGCTTTGCTTTCGTTGGTAACCAGCAAAGTACCCTGCAGGTATTTTTCATCATGCTGGCTCTCGTCCAGGCCCACATTCTCTTCTTCTTCACTAACCCTTAAAGGCAATATAAAATTGATGAATTTAAAAATAAGGAACGACACAGTAAAACTGAATGCCACTACTATTAACATGGCCTTTACCTGTGTAAAAAAGAATGCGGGATTACCGTACCACAACCCATCGTTACCGGCAGGATTAACTGATTTTGTGGCAAAAATACCCGTCATAAGCATACCTACCATGCCACCTATACCATGGCAGGGAAATACATCAAGCGTATCATCCAGCGTAGATTTTGATTTGTAGTACACTGCTACATTTGAAATAATAGCAGCTATTGCACCAAT
>DASZUX010000332.1:0-4419 GCA_035547455.1 Chitinophagaceae bacterium | reverse complement strand
GGTGTAACTATTTGTGCGGGAACAGATGACGACCAGGAAGAATTTGTGCAGGGCGAAATGCGTTTGCTGGTTACCGATGCCGGGTTCAGCCCTTTTGATGCTATTGTTGCAGCTACTAAAAATAGCGCCGCGGCTATTAACCTCGCCTCCTCAAAGGGCAGTATAATGCCAGGGATGGACGCAGACTTATTAATACTGGCCAGCAACCCGCTGGAGAATATTGATAATATAAAATCTGTCGAAATGGTTATCAAAAGTGGCAGAATTTACCAGCAATAGTCTTGTAATAAGCAAGGTAACTGTAGCCCTTTTTATTTTAATAATGCTTAAAAAAGGTGCGCAAAACCATTGCATCAGTATAAGCCTTGGGATATGCTTATATTCAAAGCTTAATGAGCATTTTTATGCCGGTTAATTTTTAACAGCCGGGCTTAATATCTTTTATGGCAGGTATTTAAAACCTGTCAGCACTTTCTGTTGCTATATAAACTTACACCATAACTTTTAGTTATAGCATATAACATGTTTTGATTTCTCCTGTCATCTTCTTTAAGTCACCTTTGCACTGTAATAATTATACAGCGTGCGCTGGTTTGTTTGAGAACTAAATATTACATGGCAATGCGTATATTAATGGATATTAAAAAAAACTGGTTCCCTGTTATGCTTATTTTGGCTGTTGGCATTGTTACAGTTGCTAAAGCCGTTTCATACAGCCGTGAAAGGCGGCAGCAGTATAAAATGTTTGAAACATATAACGCCGCACAAGCTGTTGATACTGTTTGGCGGGGTGCTAACCAATACCAGGTGCCTGTTTGGAGCGACAGTGGTAAACTAATATGGTATGGATACCAACTCATCAGTAATACCGCTTATTACCTTGGCCCTAAAGGCAAAGTGTTACATATTACCAATGGTATGAACTGCCAAAACTGCCATCTTTCTGGCGGTACCCTTCCATGGGGTAATAATTTTGGTAAAGTATATGCAACCTATCCACAGTTCAGGGCAAGGAATAACGGGATACAGACTATTTATGAACGCGTAAATGATTGCATGGAAAGAAGCCTGAATGGCAGCAGTCCCGACAGTAATTCCCGTGAGATGCAAGCTATATATGCTTATCTTAAATGGCTTGGGGCAGATGTTCCTAAAGGCATTAAAAGAGGGGGTACGGGCCTTGAAAAACTTCCTTACCTGTACAGGGCGGCCAGCCCGGCCGCAGGCAGGCAGGTGTATATGGCAAATTGCCAGGTGTGCCATGGCCCGAACGGCGGTGGCCAGTTAAACAATACCGGTACGGGTTATACTTACCCGCCTTTATGGGGGCAGCACAGTTATAATGATGGCGCCGGGTTGTTTCGTATCAGCAGCTTTGCAGGTTTTGTTAAAAACAACATGCCCTTTGGTACGGATTACCATCATCCAAAGTTAA
The DNA here is from genome assembly GCA_035547455.1 of Chitinophagaceae bacterium. Taxonomy (GTDB): domain Bacteria; phylum Bacteroidota; class Bacteroidia; order Chitinophagales; family Chitinophagaceae; genus JABDFW01. Next base: position 2,984 of record DASZUX010000332.1, on the reverse strand, counting down.
CAAATGAGGAAGCCTGGGATGTGGCGGCCTTTGTAAACAGCCGGCCAAGGCCACATAAAGACCAGCGTAATGACTGGAAAAATATTGCAAAAAAGCCTGTGGATTTTCCATTTGGCCCGTATGCTGATACTTTCAGCCAGCAACAGCATAAATTTGGGCCCTTCCTGCCTATTTTGGCAGCACGAAAATCAAAATAAATATTTAACAACAAAAAAATAGAACATGAAAAAGTCATCGCTTATTCTGCTGGTAGTTATGTGCTTCGCTTTATTTACCCAAGCCCAGGCACAGGACAATGCACTGGTGAAAAACAGGGCTTATACAGGGGCTACGGCAAACCACAAAATGTACCATGCTGTTTACCAGCTTGACAGCAATGACCCTAAGGTTATTGAAAAAACTATACGCAACATTAACAATGCCCTTACCGACCCAAGGCTGGCTGGCCATTTACAGGTGGAACTGGTTGCATTTGCGGGTGGTACTGAAGCTAACCTGAAGGGAAGCAAATACGAAGCGGCATTAAAAGATTTGGTGGATAAGGGTGTAATTGTTGCACAATGCCACAATTCGCTGGTGGAAAAAAAATTAGACCGCAGCAGCATTTATGATTTTATAGCGGTGGTGCCCAGCGGCAACGGGGAATTAATTATACGGCAGCAACAGGGCTGGGCAATAGTAAAACCGTAAACTTCACAAAAAAGGTAATTTATAAGATAAGAAAAAAGTATGAAAAAAATATGTTTAACGGCATACATGGCTATTGTGTGCACAACCATTCTATTCTGCCAGGAGCACCGGTTTGACCCGCCCTGGAATACCCCGCCGCAAAGCACCTTATCATTTACTATTCCCGGTGTTGATAATGTGCCGGACCTTTTTGGGGATATTAATGACCCCCAACTGGTAGTGTTTTTTGCCGGTAACCAGTTTATGTGCGTGGATGATTTGCTTGAAGCATTTAAAAAAAGGTATCCCCGCTATCAGCGGATATTTGTTGAAACATTACCACCCGGCATTCTTGCGAAACAAATAGAGGGTGGTTCAGTTACTATAGGCAACATGCGCATAACACTTAAGCCTGATATTTATACAGCCGGTAAAAATACCATTACTAAAATGGCTTCGTTGTTTAATGATACCCTGGCCTATGCGTGGAATAAGCTGGCAATAATGGTGCAAAAAGGTAACCCGGCAAACATTTACGGGTTAAAAGATCTTGGAAAGGCAAACATACGTGTAAGCATGCCAAACCCTGCATGGGAAGGTATAGGAAAACAGATTGAAGCGGCTTATAAAAAGGCCGGCGGAGACAGTTTGCATGATAAAATAATGGTAAAGAAGGTAGAAACAGGCACCACATGGCTTACAAAAATCCATCACCGGCAGTCGCCCATGCGGGTTTTGTATGGCCAGAGTGATGCTGCGCCCGTTTGGTATTCAGAAGTGTTTTACCAGCAAATGCTTAATCACCCCGTGGATATGATACCCATACCGGATAATGAAAATGTTACAGCCACTTATATGGCAGGTTTGCTTAAAACTGCGCCTCACCCCGGTGCCGCCCGCGATTTTATGCAGTTTTTAAATAGCATGGAGGCCAAAGCCATTTACCGTAAATATGGTTTTACCACAAAATAATAAGTGTATTCTCCCGGCATTATTGTAGTAGCAGCTTCAGCCCTATTATAACACTGTTACCGGTATGGTTACGGGCTGTACCGGTAATACTTTTTTAAGGTTGAAAAGGCCATTATATAAATTATCTATCAAAGCACTGGTTAATATATGCAGCAACACTGTGTCTGTAAAACATGTTGAGTGCCTGCACTTTTAACCTCCGCCGCTTTTGTTATTGCCTAATAAAATTCCCAGTGGCTTTAAATGTTCAACCCTGTCACAAATTATCTTAACAATAGCCAGCAGAGGTACTGATAGAAACATGCCGGGTATATGCCATATAATAGCGCCGGCGGTAAGGGCAAGTATTATAGCCAGTGCATTTACCCTTGTTTGCCCGCCAACAACAAACGGCAGCAAAAGGTTGCTGTCAAGCGTATGTACTATTACTACGGTTATAATAGCGCTTATGGCAATTGCGGGGGTGCCGGTAGCCAATATTACTACCAGGTTTATGGCAAGCGCTGTATAAATGCCCGCATAGGGTATAATATTAAACAAGCCTGTAAGCATGCCCATTAATACGGGAAACTTTACACCTGTAAGCCAAAAAACAGTGCAGCATGCAGCAGTAACAATACCCATTTCAATAAGCAGCCCTATAAGGTATTTATGGGTTGTATGCTGTATGTTTTTAAGAATATCCTTTACATCAACTGAAGTGCTTTTATCTGTCACCACAACCAGGAAACGCACCAGCTTTTGCCGGTACAGCAGCAGGAAAAAAGTTTCGAATATAAATAGCACTGCAAATAAAAGAAAAGAAGAAACCGATAACAGCGTTGCCCCTATTGCCTGCGGTTTTGAATTTGCTACCAGTGATATAATATAGCCAAGGGCGCCCTCATCACCATCTGGTTTTATATTAAATGTGCTGCTTATCCAGTCACGTGTTCCCTGAAGGGCTTGTGTAAGCTGTTGTTTAAATGTTGCCCAGTCCTGCACAATACGGTTTACCTGAGTTGCCAGGATGAAAATAATAATTGATAAAACAGCAAGCAGCAGAATTACCGCGATAGCAGAAGAAACAGCGCGTGGAAAACGCATACGATTTTCCATAAAACGGCATACAGGCGAAAGCAGTATCATAAAGAGAACTGCAAAAGCCAGCGGGCAAAAAAGAACTTTGGCGAAAATAAGAAGATAGCCTCCCGCCAGTATAATAAAAAGGCCGTAAGCAAGATTTTTATAAAAGTCGCGTGGTTGCAAACCAATGTTTGGCTTTTGTTCTTTCATAGGCAGGTGTGGCGCTATTTGTTTAAATTAATTGTCAGCAGTGGGCAGGCACATCAATATACATCAAT
>DASZUX010000331.1:0-13095 GCA_035547455.1 Chitinophagaceae bacterium | reverse complement strand
ATAATTTAAATTTCATAAGTTTAAATTTGTGAGGTTTTTTTTATTTTGTTTGTTAACGATGTAAAAGTAATAAGCGGCAAAAGCGTGTAATGCGAATTGTGATTGCGGCGTGGCAATTGGCAGTTGATTGTTACAAGCGGCAGCAACGGCTATGTTAACTGTAGTTAATATTACCCTATAACCCTTACCGGCATTGACTTACAGCCTTATTCTTAATAAAATTATAAAGCTTGTCAATTAAGGGTTAAAATGTAGCAGGTGGTATTAACAATTTATTTGGGCGGCGCTTAAGATGTATAAATTGCCTGCTGAATACATTGACGTCCCCGGAATTGATCATTTGGAAAAGTATGAATTACCTGGCACATGCATATCTGTCTTTTAACCGGCCCGGCATATTGGCGGGCAACATGATAAGCGATTTTGTAAAAGGCAAAAAAAAGTTTGACTACCCGCCATACGTGCAACATGGCATACAATTGCACAGGTTTATAGATTCATTTACGGATGACCATGAGGCTACCCGCCAGGCAAAAAAAGTATTTAAGCCTTTTGTGGGCCTGTATGCAGGGGCATTTGTTGATGTAGCGTATGATCACTTTCTGGCGAATGATGAACAGGAGTTTAGTGCCGAAAGCCTTGCAGCATTTGCAGCATATACCTACAATATACTTGATTCGTTTCAAAACATTCTGCCTGAAAAGTTTACTTTAATGTTTCCTTACATGCGCAGGCAAAACTGGTTGTACAATTACCGTACTGTTGAAGGTATTAAAAATAGTTTTGTCGGTGTAGTACGCAGGGCTGCCTATCTTAACAGCAGTGCGGATGTTTTTGATGCCTTTTTGAACCATTATTATGCCTTGCAATATTATTATACTCAATTTTTTCCGCAGCTAAAAGCATTTGCAAATGAGACGCTGGAAAAATTAACTGCCGGTAGTTAGTATTTTATACCGGTATTATTGTTACACATTACCCGGCCGCTATTTATAAAATACCACATTTAATGTCCTAACCACCTTATTATATAAAGTGTTAACATAGAAAATTTTTTTGATTAGCCGTTGTTTAATAAATTCATCGCGTCAAAACTCTCATTTTTCACTCTCTAACATTGCAGCGTAATGAACAACAACGAGCAAAACAACAGTAATTCATCCCGTAGAAAATTCATCCGCAATACTGCAACGGCATTTGCAGGCTTGTACATTGTTCCCCGCCATGTACTTGGCAGGGGCTACACAGCGCCGAGCGATAAGCTTATGGTTGCATCAATAGGCGCCGGCGGAAAAGGCGGTGATGACATACAGCATTTTTACAAAAGCGGCAAAGCCAACATTGCCTTTTTGTGCGATGTTGACGACAGGCAGGCAGTAGGAAGCCGTAAATTGCTGCCCAACGCAAAATACTACAAGGATTACCGTGAGATGCTGGAGAAAGAAGGAAAATCTATTGAAGCGGTATCCGTTTCCATACCCGACCACCAACACGCAGTAGCTGCTATGGCAGCCATGCAATTAGGCAAACATGTGTATGTGCAAAAACCCATGACACACGATATTTACGAAGCCCGTATGCTTACACAGGCTGCAAGAAAATACAAGGTAGTTACCCAAATGGGCAACCAGGGCGCCAGCGGTGATGGTGTAAGGCAACTTATAGACTGGTACAAAGCAGGTATTATAGGAGACGTTACCGAGGTTTTTTGTTATACCGACAGGCCGGTTTGGCCACAGGGTATTTTAAGACCAACCACTGCATCGCCCATACCACCGGAAGTTAATTTTGACCTATGGCTGGGTACCGCACCGCAAAAGGATTATTTTGACGGCTTGCTGCCATTTAACTGGCGCGGCTGGTGGGATTATGGTACCGGCGCATTGGGTGATATGGGTTGCCATATTATTGCACCGCCTTTCCAGGTATTAGACCTTGGCTACCCCATTTCAGCAGAGTGCAGCACTGCAACAAGATATTTTGAAAACTGGCATTGGCAATATGCGCCGGACAGCGGCCCCATTGCATCATTTACGACACTGGTATTTAAGCAGAAGGATGGCAAGCCCGATTTGAAACTTCACTGGATGGACGGGGGCATACAACCGGAAAGGCCCGAAGAACTGGGTGCCAACGAGGAAATGGGCGACGGCGGTAACGGTGTTATATTTATTGGTACAAAAGGTAAAATGATGTGTGGTACTTACGGGGTTAACCCACAATTGCTGCCTACTTCAAAAACAAAGGAAACAAAGGTTCCTCAAACTATTGACCGTGTGCCCGGCAGCGCTGAGGGCCACTATAAGGCATGGATTGAAGCTTGCATTGCCGGTTATGGCAGTAAGGAAGCCAATAACCTTAGTAGCCGTTTTGACGTAGCAGGCCCGCTGACAGAAACTGTATTGATGGGTAACCTTGCCATTCGCAGCGCCGATGTGCAGAAGAAAGACACCAAGGGCAACATAAACTACCCTGGCCGTCATATTAAACTGCTGTGGGATGGTGAAAATATGAAAATTACCAATTTTGACGATGCCAACCAGTTTGTAAAACGTACTTACAGGGATGGCTGGAGCCTTGGCGTGTAATTGATTGTACATTGGCAATTGCAGGTTGCAGACGTATTAAAATGTAATTGCTATAAATAAAAAGAGGGGCGGATAAAAAATTTATTCGCCCCTCTTTTTTGCCTTGATGTTGCGGCTTTTATTATAAACTAATTTTAAATATAACTGTTAGTATAAGAAAGACGTTATGAACAACCAATGGGAAGAAAAAGACAATGCGCTGTACCGGAAATTTACATTCAGGGATTTCTCACAAGCATTTGCCTTTATGACACGGGTAGCACTTGCCGCAGAAAAAATGGACCACCACCCTTTATGGACAAACGTGTATAACAGGGTAGAAATTTGGCTAAACACCCATGATGCAGGTAATACAGTTACCGATAAAGACAGGCAGCTGGCTGCAGCTATTGACGGGCTGGTATAGTTAGTTAGCTGCAATTGTTATTCATTTTCACCAATCGGCGAGCCGGGCGGTTGCGCAAGGTGCATGGTCGGCTTTGCTTTTTCCGGTGATTTAATTCTTTCCAGTGTAAGTAATAAATAACCTTTATATCCTGCGTCCCGGCTTGTTTTTAATTGCTCTGCGGCAAAAGTTTTAATGGTGTTAATTGCGTTTTGCATAGCAGCCTTTGTGGCAAAGGATGCATCGTTACTTATACTGTTTGCAAGTATGTAGGTAAGCAGCAGTTGCTCATTTTGTTGTTGTATCAGCAACTGCAGGCCTTTAAGCCGCGGCGTTTTCCAGGTACGGTTTATCAGCACATCTGCCATTTCATCAACTCCAAGGCCATTAGTCATGGCCTGGTACTCAATCATCCGGTTAAGCCGTTCTGTATTAAATAAAAAAGAGAGGGGTATATCAGCCGCTGTTTCTGCTGCTCCTAATGGGTCAAACGCCAGGCCAGTGCGGTGTTTAAATAACTCACGGTCATATTCATAGCCTTCCGGCCTTGGCGGTATAAGTTTGGCAATGCTTTCAGGAATATTAAGAAATGAAGGCTCCATACAGTCAACTGCTGCATTTAAAGCCCTTAACTGGTCATCCTTACTAAGGCTTTGTGTAATTACCTGTCCATCTCCACGCAAAGCGTAGGAATAATACATGCCTCCCACTTCTTTTGTAACTGCCTCTACCTGGTAACGATGAAACAGGTACATAGGTACCAGCACATCTTCCAGCATTGCCATAGGGGTACCGGGACGAATATCGTTTACGCCGAATTGCGCCAATGCAGTGGCCCTTACTTTCATAACGTTTCTTAATTCGGCCACGGGGTCTTTACCATTATCCCACAGGTGAGCATTGGGATGAAGACCTGCCGGGTCGCGGGCATCCCTGTCTGATACAAATGTTAATCCTTTTGCAGCAGCATCTGTCAAAATTTTATTCAGTGCGGCAGCTTCGTCTGTGCCCTTTGGAAAATCCTGGTAACCATACGCAATGCTCACCTTATCCCAATCACCAATTTGGTTGGTGTAAGCGTCAGCCAGGTCAACATTTCCGTTTGCATCTAATTTTACCTGCGGGTGGGGGTAGTCCATCACGCTGGCCCGCCCCTGTGCGCTTGCTATATAGTTATGCATAAGGCCAAGTGTATGACCCACCTCGTGCGCGGCAAGCTGCCTTAACCTTTGCAGCGCCATTTTCATCATTTTATTATCGGCAGGCAAACCATTTTCAAATGGAGCCAGCAAGCCGGTTGCAATAAGATAATCCTGCCTTACACGCAGGGAGCCCAGCGTTACGTTGCCTTTTATTATTTCGCCGGTGCGCGGGTCGGTTACTGCTGCACCAAAAGACCATCCCCTTGTAGAGCGGTGCACCCAGTTAATCATATTAAAACGTATATCCATTGGGTCGGCAGTGTCGGGCAGTACTTTTACTATAAAAGCATTTTTGTAGCCTGCGGCTTCAAAGGCCTGGTTCCACCAGCGGGCACCTTCAAGTAATGCACTGCGTATAGGCTCCGGTGTGCCATTATCAAGATAATAAACAATAGGGTTTACCGGTTCGCTTAAGGCTGCTGCAGGGTCTTTTTTCTGCAGGCGGTGGCGGCAAATAAAATATTTCTGAATGGGTTCGCTAACCGGTGTAGCGTAGTCATAATAACTGTTAAAAAAGTAGCCGCTGCGTGCGTCGAACACCCTTGGCGTGTAGTTGTTATCGGGCAACTGCACAAAGGAGTGGTGCATACGCAGCGTAATTGCGTTGGGGCTTGGAGTTACAGATGATACCCAGCCGCCGGGCTGGCCAGTGGTAGTAAATGTTATGGTTGCTTCAATTTCAGTATTTAGCGGAAAATTTTTTGTACGGGGCAGGTATATGGCGCTTCTTGAAGCATCTGCACTGTAACTGCCCTGGCCCGAACGGCTTAACTGGCTGCTAACCCCCATAGCATCGCGCAGCAAAAAATTAGTAGCATCTACCAGTACAGCGCCATCACTTTCGGCCTCAATGGTAAAACCCCATAATGTTGATTGAGCAAAGGATTGCTCTACTGCCCTTTCCTCTGCAGGGTCATTTGAAACAGCACGGTAACTATAATTAGGCTGTATCATTAAAACTTTATTACCCGTACGCGTAAATTTTACTATAGTAGTGGCGCCCAGTATGCCCCTGTCAAGACCAACATCGTTACTGCCAAGACCTGCGGGTAAAGAGGTTTGGTACAGCACTTCTGTATCAAGCTTGTTTATTTCAAGAAATATTTTGCCGTTTTTGTCATCCCAATAAAAATTTAAAAAGCCGTTATAGGCTTTCATGCCTTTTGTTTTGTCGGCAATGGAGGTTTGTGAATGCGCAAAAAATGGAAGCAGCAGCAAAACAATAAGCAGGCGTTGCATACAGGCGGTTTTGATTTATATGTGTTAAAACGAATATACGAATTGCTTAATGCCTTAAAAAGAAATTATACCGGTGGCATGGGCGGAATAACAGGTATAAAAACAATTTTATAAAAATTTTTTTTTAGGCAACCAACCGATAAAAGCAGCGTATATATGAGTATTGATAGCAACACAAACCCTGGCAATCTGCAAATATTAATTTTTGCAGCCGCCCGTAAAACATGTACGGAACGGTTACCAAAAATTAATGGATATAGCAATGCAGCGCTTAGAGATTGCTTATAATATGTGTTGTTTAGTTACACTGTTTATTACCAGATAATTTAAGAAAAAGCTTTAAGAACAATAGCTACCTGTAGCGTGATGCAGCATTGTAATAATGCTGCATGCAATGGGTTACGCCCGATAATAATAATTAACAGCACATTTATTACTTATTCTTATAAACCAATAACTTAAACCACTGCTTTTAAAAGCCGGGTTATAGGGCTGTACATTAACAAATTCGCCTTACAAAACTATGAAATATGAGATGCAAGATACCCCTTAACAGGGCACTGCTTTGCCTTGCAGCCTGGTGTTTTTTTAACCCGGGGTTGCGCGCACAAACCCATTTTGAAAAAACGATAAAACAAAAAATTGACTCACTTTTTGCAGCCGGGGGAAAGGTAGCTGCTACTGGTATTAATGACACCAAAATGCAACAGGCAAAGCCGTTGCTTTACCCTAATGATGCAATGCAAAGTGTAATGTCGCCTACAGGATGGGGTGGCTATGGCACCTATATTTTCGGTGGTATTGGTGGGGTGTACCCCGAGGTTTACCGGCAAAACAAAGCCGACCTTATAACCTCTGTGGGCGCATGTACCGGCAACTCATTAAAAGCAGTGAATGTAGCGGCCAGCCTGAATATGACAGATGTACACCGCTTTCGTAATTTTTCAGCAAATTTTATAATAAGTAAAAGCATAAACAGCGCCAACAGTATTTCTGCTGGGGCGCTTCAAATGTTTGCGAACGAACAGCAGTCTGATGCCCCCGGCTCTACATTTTATATCGCTTACAGCCATGCCGTTCAAAATATCTTATCAAGGTTACCGGGCTGTTCAAAACTTAGTTACACTATTGGTATTGGCACAGGCCGTTTTTTATACAAAAGCCCAAAAGATGTAGAAGCCGGCAGGGGCAAATACGGCACCGCTGTGTTTGGTAACATTTCGTATGAAATTTTTGCCCATACCAATATGTGTCTTGAATGGAGCGGTATGAACCTTGGTCTTTCAATAGGTACGCGGCCGTTTAAAAGCCCGTTGTCTATTGGGATTGGTGTCAACAATTTAACCCGCTATTCTGCTGATAAGGCCAATATAGTACTCTCTGTCGGCTATCCTCTTTCTATAAAAAGATAAACCTTACATACGATGAAAAGAATATTTTTTACCATACTGTTTTTTTTAACAGCAGTATGTTATGAAGGGCTAAAGGCCCAGGGCGGCCGTAATAATGCCTCAGACTGGCATACGCCCCCGCCTATACCACCAGTACCGCCAATTACACCGCCACCACCTATACCCCCGGTGCCGCCCATACCGCCCGTGCCACCTATACCCCCGGTGCCGCCTATACCACCAGTACCGCCAATTACACCGCCCCCACCCATACCACCCGTGCCACCCATACCGCCCGTGCCGCCAATTACACCGCCGCCACCCATACCCCCGGTACCACCCATACCGCCCGTGCCACCTATACCCCCGGTGCCGCCTATACCAATGCCCGGGGGACATACACCCCCGGTGCCACCTGCGCCGCCTGCCCCGGCAACGCCCCCTGCACCACCGGCGCCAAAACCTGGCGCGCAAAACCCGGCACCCGCACAGGCAGCGCCTACCCCCGGTACTGTAAATCTTTTTCCCTTAGACCCTTATGGGCCTGGAACGCCTTACATTCCTATGTCTTTTCCCCCGTCAACCCGCTACCCGGTAATAGCAATAGTTCCTACACCCGGGGATGAGTATGGAACGGTAGGCAGATGGTCTCCCTCACCCGGGGGGCGTACTGCTGGTCGTATTCCCAGTCGCGATCCTTATGATCCAGTAATAATGATCGGGGTGGGGGCATATATAGCTGTTCCATCGGTACCACCACCTCCGCCGGTTACGCCGCCACCGCCGCCAGGTAACCGGTAATGGCATGCAAAAAAATTACTACTAATAAAAAACAATCGAAATGAAAATAGTGCTTATGTCCCTTGTTGCTCTTTTAGGTATAACTGCCGCTGCAAATGCGCAGCACAGGTTTCTTGGATTGCGTACCGGGGACGAATTTAAAAGAAGAATTTTTTCTTCCTCAACCTGTGTATTACAACGTGGCGACCAGGTGCTTAATTTCACCTCTCACGCAGATATTCAGAAAACGTACATTGTTACAGGTACCGACTCAACCGGCTTTTCTGTTAATGTGAATACAGACAGGATTATAGATACCTTAAATGCAATGGGCGGGCAAATTGTATATAACACCGATATGCCAGCAGATACCACTTCGTCTATTGAGCAGTCATTAAAATATATTACAGGTAAGGAAGCTTCAGTAAATGTATCCATTAATCACAACGGTTACATTATTGCTGCCAGCCGGACATTACCTGCCTATGGCAATAATACTACACTTGCATTTACAGGCCTGCAACCTGAAGAGTATGTTAAAGGTGCTGACTGGGGACTGACGGCAGATATACCTTATAGTGCAGCCTACAAGCAAGGCCTTACATGGGCTGACTCGGTAAAAAGCAACAATTTTAAACGTGTAAGTACTTTTAAAATTGATAATGCCGGCGGCAATACCCTAACTATAAGCTTTAGCACAACTATAAACGAAACCAATTTTAACAGCAGCATAAACGGCGTGCTGGTAATGGACATTAATTCGGGCCTGGTATTAAACAGGCAGATGCAGGCTGTTAGCATAGGTTATGAAGTAGTAAATGGCACAGTTTATTCAGCAACACGGCGCAGTGCTGTTGCCGAGAGTTGCTACCAAAGCAAGTGAGGCCTTACGGGAGTTGCGCTTATGAATCACCGGGGCCGATTGATAGTGTGATGGGCCGGGCCCCGGTTATTGTAAAAAGCTGTACAAAAAAGCCGCTACTAAAAAGCAGCGGCGCATGCACATGAGAGAAACCCTGTAGATTACTCTCACAGATTTGATGTCTTCAGATCTTTCGGGTAGTGTACATCCGCGGTTTTTGTTTGGCCGTCGCGTACATAAGTAACTTTATAAGTATCGCCGTCTTTTGCATCCTTTATGGCCTCCTTAAGATCGTCAACTGAAGTTATATTTTTACCGTTTACCTGGGTAATAAGATCATCTTCTTTTAAGCCGGCTTTATCGGCAGGAGTGTCATCTTCAACATCAAGTACCTTTATACCCTTGCCATCCTCGGTATCCTGCACCTGTACACCCATGCGCGGCTTGCCATAACGGAATGAGTAAGCCCCGATGTTGGGTGATACCTTCATATTAAAATTACGGGTGCCATTAAGGCCATAAACCATTACATCTTTATTCTTTTGAAGGGTAACCTGTGCGGTAGCGTCTTTACCATCGCGTTTATAACCCAGGGTTACTTTGTCTTCAGGCTTATATTTACCTACTGCTTTGTACAAATCATCAGCATCCGCAATATTCTCGTCGCCGAATTTTGTAATAATATCCCCTTCTTTAATCCCTGCTTTGTCTGCGGCGCTGCCGTCAGTAACGTCAGTAACCCTGGCGCCATCATCTACCTTCTCAGTCATTACGCCCAGCACAGCTTTGTTGCTTTTAAGGGTAGTGCCAAACCTGTTTTTAAATACTTCCCAATCGCCGCTCTGTCCCAATGGGGCGTATGAATAGCTAATGTTGGGCCACGGTTTTTCTTTTGTTATTTCCACACCGTCTCCCTTGTAGTCGTCAACGGGCTTTCCGTTTACAGTAACTTTGTCACCATCTACCACAATGGTAACCTTGTCAGTATTATTTGCCTTTTTGCGGATGACAATATTTTCTTCATCACCACTTTCTTTTTTGGGCATTGCCTTATCAGCCTGCGCGTAAGTGTTTACAGTTAAGCCAACAGCAAGCAGCAGGGCAGATGTTTTGAGAATTGTATGCATGTTAATTTGTTTTTTTGTTCTACGAACATTTTAGTAGTTCAAAAGTAGGGGAATTTTTTAATTACGAAAAGTTTCGGAATTGTTAAAGTAAAAAATATGATAAACGGTAAAAGAGAGCATTTCCAGGCATCACCGGGCGTTACTGAAGTATGCCGTTAAGCTGAGGATTGAGAATATTAAATACCGCATACCGTACTGTTACTGTTAATAATCAATTTCCAGCTTCAGCCTGTCTTTTAGTTCCTTTACCAGCGGGTATTGCTCGGCAATGCGCTCAAAACGCTGGCGGCTGTTTAGCAGCAGGGCGGCGGGCACCTCTTCCTGTACGGTATCCTCAACCATAACGGCAAACCGTATGCTGCGGTTGTTAAATGCCTGCTGTATGGCGTCAGAAACCATAGTACGTTCCTGCTCAATAAACTTTTGCTGCGTAAGGGCGTATACTGTTACGGTAAAATAGTTGTCTTCATCAATCCGCAGTTTGGCCACCCTGAATGTTTTTGCTGATGAATGCTTCTGCTGCTCTTCCAGCATATCGGCATACTTTAACCATACGCGCATTAACTCTGCGTCGTTTAGGGCAACTGCCTCCTGTATCTCTTCAACATTGTGTGTCTCCTTATATTTTTCCTTCAGCGCGTCAAGTAGTTTTTTTTTGGGTACGCCTGCTGGTTTAAATGTTGCGTCCTCCGCAGGTTTAGCGGCAGGTTGCGTTACTTTTTTAACAGGAGTTTCCGCGGGGGGCTGCTGTATAAACAGCCTGGGTTCTATAGCAGGCTTTGGGGCACTCTGTGCAACCGGTTGCTGCGTGGTACCTGTTGTTGCTACCTGGATAGGCGGAATCTGCCTTGTTTTGTAGGCTACAGGGCCATCAACCCGTTTTTTTTTAACTATGCTGCCATTTTCAACACTCAATTCAATAGCCTGCTGTAAAAAATTAAGTTTTATAAGGGCAAGCTCAACATGAAGGCGTTTGTTGCGGGCCATTTTGTAATTTATCTCCGCCTCGTTCAATATGTTCAATGCGCTTACCAGGTATGCCGTATTTATTTTGGCTGCTGTTTCAGTGTAGCGGCCCTGCATACCCTCTACTACTTCAAGCAGGCTGGCTGCACGGGCATCTTTACATACCAGTATGTTACGTATAAATTCTGCCATACCGTTAAGCACAAGGTCGCCCTCAAAACCTTTGCGGTTTATTTCATCGTACAGCAGCAAGGCTCCTGCCATGTCCTGCGCCGTTAAACAGTCAAGCAATTTAAAATAATAATCGTGATCAAGAATGTTTAAGTGCTCCAGCGTATTGTGATAGGTTACTGCACCATTAGTAAAGCTTACAATCTTATCAAGTATGCTTAGTGCATCGCGCATGCAGCCTTCGCTTTTTTGCGCAATAACCTGCAGAGCTGCTTTCTCAGCATGTATGTCTTCTTTACCGGCTATTTCTTCCAGGTGTTCTACCGTGTCGTTGGTGGTAATACGCTTAAAGTCAAATATCTGGCAGCGGGAAAGAATAGTAGGTAATATCTTGTGTTTCTCGGTAGTGGCCAGTATAAATATGGCATAGGGGGGTGGTTCCTCCAGCGTTTTTAAAAACGCGTTAAATGCGCTCGCGCTAAGCATGTGCACCTCATCCACTATATACACTTTGTATTTGCCTGCCTGCGGCGCAAAGCGCACCTGTTCTACAAGGCTGCGTATATCGTCAACGGAATTATTACTGGCGGCATCCAGTTCGTGGATATTGAGAGAAGTACCTTCGTTAAACGACCGGCAGCTATTGCATTTATTGCAGGCCTCGCCGTCTGGCTGCAGGTTTTCGCAGTTTATTGTTTTGGCAAGTATGCGTGCGCAGGTGGTTTTGCCCACGCCCCGCGGGCCGCAAAACAAAAATGCATGCGCCAGCTGGTTGTGCGCTATAGCATTTTTGAGGGTGGTGGTAATATGCTTTTGCCCCACCACGGTATCAAACGTTTGGGGACGATATTTACGAGCCGAAACAACAAATTTATCCATAGCCGGGTTGCAAGATAATGAGTTTTAAGGAGAGGCAAAAGTTGTGGAAAAAGAGGTAATGAAATCAATGATATTGCTTAGCCGGATACCGGCAGCCTGCGTTCTTTCTATTTCTGCCAATTAACCCAGCAGGGCCGTTGTTTACAATTCTACACTGGTAATCTTTCTCGGCAGTTCAAGGTAAAGCCCCTGCAGCCCGGCTGCAATAGCACCTTCTACATTTTTGATGGAGTCATCAATAAACATCGTTTCTCCGGCCTTAAGCCCCTGTTCCTCCAGTATTGCCCGGTATGACTCAACATAAGGTTTACGCAAGCCCAGGGTATGGCTGTAGTAATCCTTAATAAAAAAATCGGCAAGGCTGTTATGCCCTGTTTGCTGCTGCAGCTTAACAATAAAGGCATCCTCATGAATTTTATTGGTATTACTGAACAGGAAAATTTTAAATCGCTGAGCAATGCCCTGCAGCCAGCTAAAGGCATCCGTATAAAAATTACCCAGCATGGCATTCCATGCGCCCCTAATTTGTTCATCGCTTAAAGGCACCCCGGAAATATTCCTGAACTGTGCAAAAAATGCAGCCGGTGTTATTTTACCGGTTTCCAGCATTTCAAACAACGGCGAGGCATGCTGCTGCGTGTATAAATGGTTAAAATGTGTAACACCCAAATTAATAAAAGCATCCTGGGTTTTAAAGTAATCCACTTCTAAAAAAACACCCCCCAGGTCAAAAATGATATTTTCTATTTTTTTCATGGTACAAATCTACTATACTGCGGTTTAACCACTTTGTATTGCCGGCAAACTATTGATGACCTGTTTGCGATAATTTTTTTATCGCCGGCAATTGTACAGGCTATTTCAGGACGGATACACTATGTGATAAAAACGTGCAGCCTGTGTATCACAAGCGTACAGACTGCTAGAGGATTGCGTATTTAAGTGGTTGATTGCCATAGTATTTTTTAATTGGCATTGTGTTGGTTTACAAATCAGCCTAAACCAATACCGGCATGTTTACCAACTATTTTAAAATCGCGGTACGCAACCTGCTGCGGCGCAAGGTGTTTTCATTTATTAATATTATGGGCCTTGCCGTAGGTATGAGTTCATGCTTTTTAATGTTTTTATATGTACGGTTTGAAAAAAGTTACGATGACTTTAATTCCAAAGCCGGCCGTATTTATCGCGTGGTTACCGATGTAAAAACACAAAGCGAGATTATAAAAGAAGGTTTGACCACCGGGCCTATTGCCATAAATGTTAAAAAAGAATTTCCGGAAGTGGAGGAAGCAGTGCGTATTGCACCTTATGATGGTTTTTTGGTAAAAAAAGACGATAAAAGCTTCCAGGAAAAGCGCACAGTGCTGGCAGATTCCACACTTTTTAAAGTATTTGACTTTCCGTTACTGGAAGGCGACAAGAACACCGCGCTTGCACAGCCTATGAGCGTAGTAATGAGCCAAGCCACCGCAAAAAAATATTTTGGCAACGCCAATCCCGTT
>DASZUX010000330.1:0-2894 GCA_035547455.1 Chitinophagaceae bacterium | reverse complement strand
TACCCAAAAAAACGGCCTAAAAGTAGTATGGAGAAATTTTTATAAATAAAAATATGGACAAGGAAGAGTTCATTAATCAGCTTTTTGATGATGCCTATGATCATAAAAAGATCGATTCGTCTATTTTGAAACAGGATCTTGAAGGAGTCCCAATCGACAATCCGTTTTATAATAAAAAAATTGTTTTTACAGGGGATATGATTAACTGGCCGAGAGAAAAAGCCGCGACGGTTTTACAGAAACTTGGAGCTGATGTAAACACATCGATAAGCAGAAGAACCAATATTATAATTATTGGCGAAGAGCCGGGCCCGGCAAAAGCACTAAAAGTTATCAAGCTTCTTGCAGATGGTGCCGAAATAAAATTAATGAATGAAAAAATTTTTGAAGAATTAGTAAAGGTATACCTGGATAAATAGTTTGGAGAAATTATTAAGTTATGGTTATTGTTTTAATTTTGATAATACTGCTAATCGGATTCATGATCTTTTATCCAAATGCTCCAACTAAATCAACTTTAAAAGTAAGCAAGACTTCTTCTTATCAAACGAAAATTAGTGTTCCAAATCCTGAAACTTCCAATCCCAAAGATGTGGCTACTTTTATTGCAAATATTTCCAGCGATACAGCGAAGCAGGTGTATGATCAACTGAAAGAAAAAGGTTTTCAAATTCCTTTTGACATCGAAGAAATGTTCAAAGATGCTATCGATGGTAAACTTTTTTATTTCGGCAACCTCTACTGGCGACTCAATATTAAGGCCTATCAATATAAAACCGAACATCTCTCAGATTATGCCTACACATTTTCATTCGACCTAAAGGGAATACAAATACCAATTAGACGCAAACATCTCGAGGAATGTGTATTTTATGAAAGAGTAATATTAAAGCCAGAGCCGAGTAACAAATATGACAACAATGCTATAAAGGTAATGACTGAAAATAAACTGTTAGGCTACGTTGGCAGAAATGAAACCCAAGAAGTAAAGCCTTTGCTGACAGATTATAAAGCTTTTATTGCAGATATTTCTACAATAGATGCATACATTGCTGCAACAATTATTATTTACTCTAACATCAAACTATGAAACAAATATTTTTACTCTTCGTATTGGCGTTGCCATTAGCATGTAATACAAGTTTGAATAAATCCAAATGGCCATTCCCTACAGCACGCAAATGTGCCGATTACTATAAAGACCTGTCTAAGCTGCCGTTCCAAATGGCAGAGATTGACAGTTTGAAAATTAATATGGAGTTATATCATGATCAAATCGATTCATTAAAAAAAGACAGAGAACTATGTATTGCTCAGGGCAGAATGTATCTGGACTCTTCTTACTATTATTATAAGATCATTGATGGGAAATAACACCCTGAGGCAGAACTGATAATTGCCATCCAACAAAAAATTTATAAAGCTAATGCGGATTAGGTTAATTTAATAGTGCAGGAAATGTTGTTATAAACAAATTTTATGAAGCAATTGTCTTTTACAAATTGCCCGAGCTGCTTCTCATCAAAATCTATATGGTTTTTGCACAAGGCTTCGCTTAAGACCAAAGTAACTTTTAAAACCGGAACAATATGGTATGGCGAAATTATTGGTACCGGAGGAGGCATTCAAGCTTTTCAGCCGGCCTTTACTCCTACTAATATAGCTTCTGTGAGAGTAATAAAAAATATTTCCCTTTACAAAGAAGATCCGGATATGTTGAGTAATTTTAATTTTATGAGGGTTTATCCGGAAGAGGTGGAACTTATTGAAAAAATAAAAAAAGAAAATCTTCCGGATAAATAAAATGGTTGTTAGTTCATCCTATACAATTCAATAGTAGCGGGTATTTCCAATGGTAATGTAACATCTGATTGATGTACCAGGTACAAAGTGCCGTTAATCTTTATTTTTACTGCAGCTTCAAAATCGGTATAAGTCCATTCATTAAAATATATTGTAGCTTTTACAAGCCGGGAGGCCTGCAGAAAAGAAAGCCAATCTTTCCACTGCTTTGCATATAATCCTTCGTCCCCATCCCAGGCAAAGCTCACGGGCACACGTATGAGATTGCTTTTATCGCGGTTATGCACAAAGGACGATGGTATGCTAAGGCCATGATCTTTACTAAGCATATCAATGTAAAAGATACGCGTATCAAAAGGGTTTATTACGGGCATATTGTACTTATTGTAATAACAACCTGGCATGTCTGCAGCTACCATGTCTTTATTTACCAGGTTGCCGGTATCAGGGTCAGTAATTATATAAGTAACCATGGGGCTAATGCCGCACTCATAATCGTAGCCGCCGGCGCCTATTACGAATGGAAATAATTTTTCTGAATAATATTGCCAGGCTTCTATACCACTGCCATTGCTATAGCAGTAATACTGGTTCTCGGCTTTTACATAAATAAGGTCGTTTGCATTAAAAGGGCGGCCAATGGAGAGTGAAGCAATATCGCCAAACTTGTTTACGGTGGCCACCAGGTTTTTATCGTCCACACTCACCACGCGGGAGCCATTGTAAGAGTCTGCGCTATCGAATGTAAAGCCGAGCTTGAAGCCCTGGTCTTTATAATCGAGCGTGGAGCTCTGAAACATTCTATCCGTAATGGCTGTGGCATCAAAGATATTTTTGCTCACCAGGTCGCTTTTGCGATAGTCCATACGCACAAGATTGCCAGGCTGGAACGTGAATTTGCAGCAAAAGAAAAACTGCAGATCGCGCAGGAAAGTGCCGATTGATTTTTTTGGAAGATGCTTCTCTGGGTAAATGAAAGTGGATGTATCTGTGCTGGTGGCAAGGTCATACGTTTCCACACATTGGGTGTTAAACATAAAAGCTTTATCATACGAGGCGTCATCAAAAAAATCGCCAGTAACAGAATAGCC
>DASZUX010000329.1:0-9920 GCA_035547455.1 Chitinophagaceae bacterium | reverse complement strand
TAATACGGGCTGCAAAATAATGCTGTGGTATGACCGATGAAGAATTGCTTCAAAATGAAATTGTACAATATGCCGGTGGCGATATTGCTGTGGTATCTTCAGCCGAAGTGTTTTTACAAAATCTTTCCGTGTATATAAATGGACTAATCGGCAACAATTTCAGTAAGCTTATATACCTGTTGTACCGCCTTGACATAAGTGAAAAAAAGTTAAAAGAAATATTGGCTGAACAACCGCAGACAGATGCAGGCCTGCTGATAGCCAAAATGATAATAGACCGCCAGCAGCAAAAAATAGTATCAAGAAAAAAATACAGCCAACCGGGGAGCAGCATAAGCGATGAAGAAAAATGGTAGGTTAAAAGCGGGTTAACCACTGGCGCATTGGATTGAATAAACTAAGTTTGCCCGGCTAAACAATAACCAGATGAAACTTGCTTCCTATTTAAAAGACGGACAAGACCAGCTTGCTTTTTACTTTGACGGGTACCTGTTTGATACCGATGCAATGCACCCGGAACTACCATCGTCACTTAATATGTTTCTTACGTTCTGGGATGATAACTATATCATCGGCCAGGCCATATATAAATCAATAACAGAACATAAAATAAGCCTTAACCATGCTGTAGCCGCCGATGATGTGCAGTTGCTTTCGCCCATACCGTTTCCTGCCAGTTGCCGTGATGCTTACGCCTTCAGGCAGCATGTAGAAGCTGCGAGGCGTAGCCGTAATGCGCCCATGCTGCCGGAATTTGACCAGTTCCCGGTATTTTATTTTACCAATCACCACAGCGTACAGGGCGCGGGTGAAATTAAAGTAATGCCAGACCACCTTGATATGCTTGATTTTGAACTGGAAGCTGCTGTTGTTATAGCCAAACCAGGCAGGAACATACGCGCAGAAGAAGCGGATGAATATATTGCCGGCATTATGATAATGAATGATATGAGTGCACGCCGCCTGCAAATGGAAGAAATGCGCTTAAACCTTGGGCCTGCAAAGGGAAAAGATTTTTGCACAGTTTTTGGCCCATGCCTTGTAACATTAGACGAACTGGAAGAGTTTGAAACAGAACCCCAAAAAGGCCACACCGGCAAAAACTGGAGTTTGCCAATGCGGTGCACTATAAATGGCGTTGAGGTAAGCAGCGGCAACCTTGGGGATATGGAATGGACTTTTGCAGAAATAATTGAACGCTGCAGTTACGGTGCAGACCTGCATGCAGGCGATGTTATTGGCAGCGGTACAGTAGGCACAGGCTGCTTTTTAGAGCTTAATGCTACTGCAAAGCAGGAAAACCCCGGCTACCAGGAGCAGTGGCTTAAAGAGGGGGATATTATAGAGATGGAAATTGATTGCCTTGGCATACTGCAAAACAATATTGTAAAAGAAGAGGACGACTTTTCGTTGCTGGCCCTTAAGAAGAATACAGGGGTTTAATAATAAAGAATAACGCCGGTTATAATTATCTTTAGAAAAACTAAAGCCCGCCGAATGATAATTGCAGAGATAGCGCAGGCCCATGACGGCAGCCTTGGGATATTGCATTCATATATTGACGCGCTTGCATCAACGGGCATTGATGCGGTTAAATTTCAAACCCATATAGCGGAAGCTGAAAGCAGCATATACGAGCCCTTCCGGGTAAAGTTCAGCTACGAGGATAACACCCGCTATGATTACTGGAAAAGAATGGAATTTACAGCTGAGCAGTGGGCCGGTATAAAAAAACATTGTGAAGAAAAAGGGCTGGAATTCCTGAGTTCGCCTTTTAGTAACATGGCTGTTGACTTGCTTGAAAATATTGGTGTAAAAAGATACAAGGTTGGTTCAGGCGAGATAACCAATCACCTGTTACTGCACAGGATAGGTCTTACACAAAAGCCTGTTATCCTCTCTTCCGGGATGAGTACCTGGGATGAGCTGGATGAAGCTGTTAATTTTTTCAGGTTTAAGCAAATTGATGTTTCGGTATTACAATGTGTTTCTGCTTACCCCTCAAAGCCGGAACAATGGGGGCTTAATGTAATAAAGCAGTTAAAGGAGCGATACCATATAAAAACAGGCTACTCTGACCACAGCGGCGATATTTATGCCTGCCTGGCCGCCGCCGCGTTAGGGGCAGAGATATTTGAGTTTCACGCTGTGTTTGATAAACGTATGTTTGGGCCTGATGCCCCGGCCTCAGTTACTATTGATGAAATAAAAAAAATGACAGAAGGTATAAAGCAGGTAAAAACTGCTTTGCAGCATGCTGTTACCAAAAGCGATAACGGTATGCAGGCCATTAAGGCGATATTTGAAAAATCGCTGGCACTAAACCAGGCGTTAAAAAAAGGAACGGTACTGCAGTTTCACCATCTTGAAGCAAAAAAGCCAAAAGGATATGGGGTAGATGCGGCAGATTACAACAGTGTAATAGGCAAAACACTAAAGGCTGACAAGCAGCAATGGGATTTTTTGCAGCCCGGAGATATTGAATAACCTTCAACCCATACCGGCCGTTTATACACCGGCCAACATAAATTATTTTATATGGCATTAAAGCGAAAAGTTTGCGTAGTAATTACGGCAAGACCCAGCTACAGCCGCATTAAAACGACGATGCAGGCAATAAAAAGCCATCCCGGCCTGGAATTGCAGTTAGTGCTGGCAGGTTCTGCCCTGCTTGACCGTTATGGCAGCATTGAGCACACGATTGAAAAAGACGGTTTTGAAGTTAGTGAAAGGGTTTTTATGGTACTGGAGGGTGAAAACCCTATGGCCATGGCTAAAACTACCGGCATCGGCCTACTTGAATTATCTAATACCCTTTACAACCTGAAGCCGGATATTGTGCTGGTAATTGCCGACAGGTTTGAAACAATCTCTGTATCAATAGCTGCGGCTTACCAAAACATACCGCTTGTTCATGTGCAGGGTGGCGAAATAACCGGGAATATTGATGAAAAAGTACGCCACGCCAATACAAAGCTCGCCGATATTCATTTTGTAGCCAGTGAAAGCGCGCGCGAAAGGGTGGTGCGGCTTGGCGAAGACCCGGAATACGTATTCAATACAGGATGTCCCTCTATTGATTTGGCTGCGGAAACAATTAAACAGCCAAACCTTGATTTTGACCCCTATAAAAAATATGGCGGTGTTGGCGAAACGCCGTCTCTAACCAACGGCTATATAGTGGTAATGCAACATCCTGTTACTACGGAATATGAAAACTCAAGGGCACAGGTATTTGAAACGCTTGAAGCGGTAAGAGAGTTAAATATGCCTGCACTATGGTTTTGGCCTAACGTTGACGCGGGCGCTGACGGTATTTCGCGTGGTATACGTTCATACCGTGAACGCGGCGAGATACCCAAAATTCATTTTTTTAAAAATATGGGTCCCGAAGATTTCCTCAGGCTGCTGTACAACTCAAAATGCCTGGTAGGTAATTCAAGCGCAGGTATAAGGGAGTGTTCTTTTTTAGGAGTGCCAGTAGTAAATATCGGCTCCCGCCAGGACGGTCGCGACCGTGGAGCTAATGTTGCAGATGTTACATACAGTAAAAAAGATATTAAAGATGCAGTTACGGGCTGGCTGCAGGCCAGCCGGCCGGAAATGTCGCATGTATATGGCGGTGGTAATGCAGGAAAAAAGATGGCCGATATAATGGCGGACATCCCGCTGCGGTATCACAAAAAAATTAATTTTTAGTATGCGAATTTTGGCCATTATACCAGCCCGAAAGGGCTCAAAAGGGGTGCCTGGCAAAAATATGTATCCCATTGCAGGCAAACCGCTAATTGGCTATACTCTCGATATTGCGGTGCAAAGCCCCGTGCTGACTGATATTATAGTAAGTACAGATGATGAAGCTATTTGGGAGTACGCAGCCGGTTATAATGTTATTGTACATAAAAGAGCGCCCGGGCTTGCAACAGACACCTCACCTGTGGTATTAACCGTAATTGAAGTAATACATTTTGCAGAAGAGTTGCTAAAAACGCGCTATGATGCTGTTATGATTTTACAGGCTACTGCCCCGCTGCGCGAGCTGTGGCACATTGAAGAGGCGGTAAGACTGTTAGAACAGCATGCCGGCTATGATTGCCTGATAAGTGTAGTAAAAACCGGCGACCACCACCCTGCAAGAATGTACACCATACAGGGCGGCATACTGCACTCGCTGCAGCCTGAGAACGAAGATTTAAACAGGCAACAATTGCCACCGGTGTACCTGCGTAATGGCTCTATATATATTACACGGAGAGATGCATTGCTCAGTAACCGTAAAATAATGCTCACGCCGGCATTAGCTTACGTGATGGACGAAAAATACCATTTAAACATTGATGAACCCCGCGATATTTTGCTGGCCAAACTTATAATGGAAAACAAAAGTTTGCCATAAACAATTTAATAGTTGCCGGGTAACAGGTAATCTTTATTTCTTTGCAGAGTAAATACAGGCAACGTGACTATAGATGTAAGCGCATTATCACTTGGCGGAAGACAACAGTGGCTGCAGGCAGCAATAGCCCCGCGCCCCATTGCCTTTGCAAGTACTATTGATAAAGAAGGGAATGTTAACCTTAGCCCGTTTAGTTTTTTTAACCTTGTTTCATACCAGCCGGCAATTGTTGTTTTTTCTGCTTCAAGAAGGGGCAGGGATGCCAGTACAAAACACACGCTTCAAAATGTTATTGAGGTGCCCGAAGCAGTAATTAATATTTGCGATTACGATATAGCACAGCAAATGAGCCTTGCAAGCTGCGAATACCCGCAGGGAGTGGACGAATTTGTAAAAGCAGGTTTTACAAAACAACAGGCATTGCTGGTTAAACCCCCTATGGTAGCTGAAGCAAAAGTAAAACTTGAGTGCCGGGTAAACGAAATAAAAAGCCTTGGAGATGGCGGCGGTGCCGGCCAGTTGATTATTTGCGAGGTGTTATATATGCACGTGGATGAGCGTATTCTTGACGATTCAGGAACAGCGATTGACCAAACAAAATTGCAACTAATTGCCAGGCTGGGTGGCGACTGGTACTGCAGGGTAACAAAGGATAGCCTTTTTACAGTGCCCAAGCCTAACCGCCAATTAGGCATTGGGTTTGATGCGTTACCCTTTACAATTGCCAACAGCAAAACATTAACGGGCAACGATTTGGGCATGCTGGCCAACGTACATGAAATGCCGGTAATTGACCCTGCTTTTGATGATGCAATGCTTAAAAATATTATACAATACTATTCCCTTAACCCCGATGATATGGAAAAGGAACTGCATTTGTATGCACACGATTTGTTGCAGCATGGCAAAGTAAACGAAGCATGGCAGGTACTGCTGGCAGGTGTGTAATATTTTTTAAAAGTTATACTGTTTAATTTCGTTTCCCTTTTTCCTGCGCTTACCGTACATTTATGGCCCTAAAAATCGGGTGTCATGTCATATCCTTATCAAATCAAATCATTAGAAGGTTACAGGGAAGCGTATGAAAATAGTGTAAAAAATCCTGAAAATTTTTGGGCAGATGTTGCAAGTCATTTTTACTGGCGAAGAAAATGGGACACCGTGCTGGACTGGAATTTTACCGGGCCTAAAGTAGAATGGTTTAAGGGAGCCAAACTAAACATTACTGAAAACTGCCTTGACAGGCATTTAGAAACGATAGCCAACCGCCCTGCTATAATATGGGAGCCTAATGACCCTGATGAACATCACCGCATAATAACCTATAAGGATCTTTATTTAAAAGTTTGCCAGTTTTCCAATGTACTCAAAAATAATGGTGTTAAAAAAGGTGACCGGGTATGTATTTATATGGGTATGATACCCGAGCTGGCCATAGCAGTATTAGCCTGTGCCAGGATTGGCGCGATACATTCGGTAGTATTTGGCGGCTTCAGCGCCCAGAGTATTGCAGATAGGCTTTATGACGCACAGGCCGAATATATTGTTACCTGCGATGGCGCGTTTCGCGGGGCAAAAGACATTCCTTTGAAAAATGTGATAGATGACGCGCTGATTGGCAACAGAACTGTAAAACGGGTAATTGTGTGTACGCGTACACGCACCCCGGTTAGCATGATTAAAGGCAGGGATGTTTGGTGGGAAGATGAAATAAAGAAAGTAGAGACACTTGGTATGACCGATTGCCCTGCCGAAGAAATGGATGCCGAAGACCCACTTTTTATTTTATACACTTCCGGCTCAACAGGCAAACCCAAAGGGGTTGTACATGCCTGTGCCGGGTATATGATTTATACCAATTATACCTTTGTAAACGTGTTTAATTACCAGCCGGGCGAAATACATTTTTGCACCGCCGACATAGGCTGGATAACAGGGCATAGCTATATAGTTTACGGGCCGTTAAGTGCCGGCGCTACATCGCTTATGTTTGAAGGTGTGCCCACCTGGCCCGATGCCGGCAGGTTTTGGGATATAGTAGATAAATACAAAGTAAATATTTTATATACTGCGCCTACCGCCATACGCAGCCTTATGGGCTTTGGTCTTGGCCCGCTGCAGGGCAAACAGTTAACATCCTTAAGGGTGCTGGGTACTGTTGGCGAACCTATTAATGAAGAGGCATGGCATTGGTATGACGAGCATATTGGCAAAGGCAAATGCCCTATAGTTGATACATGGTGGCAAACTGAAACAGGCGGTATATTAATCTCAAACCTTGCGGGCATTACACCTGCAAAGCCAAGCTGGGCAACACTGCCTATGCCCGGGGTACAACCTTTACTGGTTGACGAAACCGGCAATGAAGTGGCGCCGGAAGGAGGAGAAGCCGCAGGTAACCTTTGCATACGGGCACCATGGCCATCAACTATACGTACCACTTATGGTGACCATGAACGATGCAGGAAAAATTATTTCAGCACCTATCCAAACCTATATTTTACCGGCGACGGTGCATTGCGCGATGCGGATGGCAACTACCGCATTACGGGCCGCGTAGACGATGTATTAAACGTAAGCGGCCACCGTATTGGCACCGCGGAAGTAGAAAACGCTATTAACATGCACGCCGGTGTTGTAGAAAGTGCTGTGGTAGGTTACCCGCACGACATTAAAGGCCAGGGCATTTATGCCTATGTTATATACAACGGTACGCATGGTGATGAGTCGCTTACAAGGAAAGACATACTGCAAACAGTTACACGTATTATCGGGCCTATTGCAAAACCCGATAAGATTCAGTTTGTAAGCGGGTTGCCTAAAACACGCAGTGGCAAAATTATGCGGCGCATATTGCGCAAAATTGCGGAAGGTGAAACCGAAAACCTTGGCGACACTACTACCCTGTTAGACCCGGGTGTTGTTGACGAGATAAAAAAAGGCAAATTGTAAGAGCAATTATAATCCAATAAAAAATGCGTGCCTGTTAAAAGCATGTATTTTTTATTGGATTATGCCTGTTACAATTCAGTTAACATAAACCCTTGTTAAAGCACACTGCTTTATATTTTTTTTATGAAAGAAATTAGTTATTTGGTGTAACAAATCAACCAAACCAAATTCACATGAAAAAAATCTACACGCAAGGCCGTTGCCGGCCTATGTTTTACACCATTTCTACGTGCGCAGGCTCCAGTTGAGTTTTCTATTTTTAATAACCTTCATTTATATTACCCTATTAAAATATCCACGCATAATACTGCGGCAATATTGTATTGCCATGCAGTGAGGACTTTCAGTTTCAACCCTTACACCCTCAGAACGCCCTGCTCCGCAATTGCGGGCGGGGCGTTTAATTTTGCGCTATTTGATTTTTTTATATTTCCCCACGTTTTTCGCAAGCAGCATTATCGCCATCTCCATGCGGCAAACTTTATTAATTTTGAGGGAAGAACATGCCGCGGCAAAAAAAATCAATACTCATTATCTCTTCTGAGTTTCCGCCCGACCCCGGTGGTATTGGCAACCATGCATATAACCTTGCACTGGGTTTTGTTGCGGAGGATTTTATTGTAACTGTTGTTGCAGATATAAACAGTACCACACCTGATGAACTAAAAGCCTTCGGGTCAAAGCAGCCATTTAAGTTCAAGCCAATCATGCGCAAAAAAACGCCGTTTGTTACTTATGCCAATCGTTTAGTATCATCTGTTTTAGCTGTACGGAACAATAACTATATCATCTGTTCCGGTAAATTTTCCCTTTGGCAGGTTTCTCTTTTAAAAGTTCTTTACCCAATTAAAAAATATATTGCTGTTGTGCACGGTACCGAGCTTGATTTGAAAGGCAGGTATGCAAAAAAACTTACCGGCTTTTCGTTAAACAGGTTTAATGCTGTTGTGGCGGTTTCCCTGTACACAAAATCTTTTTTACCCCTGCAGGTAAAACAGAAAAAACAAGTAGCAATTATTCCCAATGGCATTAATAATATAGAGTTCCAGGCTGCCTTACTTAACAAACCAGGCTTTGTTATTTCCCCAGAAACATCGTTGCCCGTAATTACAATAGGCAACGTTACAGAACGCAAAGGCCAGGAAAATGTAATACGCGCCCTGCCAGCGCTGATTGCAGCATTTCCCCGTATTCATTATCATATTGCAGGCAGGCCAACTTGTAAAGAACGCCTGTTAAAAATTGCGGCATCACTTGGCGTTACTGAATATATCACCTTTCACGGCATGCTGCCGCGTCAGGAGCTGATTAATCTGATATCCCGCTGTGCCGTAAAATTTATGCTGAGCAACCATACAAAAGACGGAGATTTTGAAGGTTTTGGTATTGCAATACTGGAAGCCAATGCCCTTGGCATACCTGCCATCGGGTCAAATTTTGGCGGTATTACAGATGCCATTGATAATAATGCAAGCGGCAAATTGGTTGATGTTAATAACAGCCAGGATATTACAAGCGCTTTGCAAGAGATTACCGGCGCCTATAATTACTACTCAGCCAATGCACTGCAGTGGGCCAGGCAGCATGACTGGTCCATTCTAATTAAAAAATATATTACAGTGCTTGACGCTGTTAGTTAACCCGCGGAAACTTCTTCATGCGTCATCTTCTGCAATTTTTTACTAAGCACAAATAGTACGGCCGCAGCGATTACCGACATATAAACAAACAGCATGAAAAAGTCGTGCAGGTTATCAATATGATAGCCTAAAAACGTTTTATACCGGTAAGGTATATGCAATTTATCAAGCTGGGCTGCCATATCGGGTGGTGGGGTAGATTTGGCTGCGAGTACCGGGCCCAGGTCAATACCTTTTGCTTTAGCAGCGGCAACTTCCGCAGCACCGGGAGGATAAAGGGTACTCATTACACCGGCCAGTTTATTGCCAAAGCCATTGGCAGTAAACCATATACCCATAAGCAATGATGAATATTTTAGAGGAGAGAGCTTATTAACCAGCGACATACCGATAGGGGATAAACAAAGCTCACCAATAGTATGCAGCGCATACAAGCCCACCAGCCATATCATAGTTACTTTAATACCCGGCCTTACATTATTTACACCATAAGCAATCCATAAGTAACCCATACCTAAAAAGAACAACCCGATAGCCGTTTTAGTAATAGATGATGGCTGCCGTTTACCTAAGGTTAGCCATAGCCAGGCAAAAAAGGCGGCAAATGCTACCACAAAAGTTGAGTTTAGCGCCTGGAACCAGCTTGTTGGTATTTCATCCTTACTAACAGTTGTTATGCCCTTAATGTACAGGTACGCGTTTATTGTTACCAGCGCTGCTGCAAACAATACCAGCAATCCGCTTACTGTTAACCGCAGGTTTTTGTCAAAACTGGAAGACAATTTTTTTTGCGCTTTTTTGAACAGCACCACAATGTAATAAAGCAGGGCAGCAGAAATTACGCTTACAACCCATGCAGGTACATGAAGCCAGGGCGAGCTCCTGTCGGTTTGTTCAGAAGCAAAAAATGTAAGCGATACCCCAGCCTGCTC
>DASZUX010000328.1:0-37403 GCA_035547455.1 Chitinophagaceae bacterium | reverse complement strand
AATATAACGCCGAATCTGTTTTGTTTTCACCTGCCAGTATTTCAGCCAGTTGCATACGGGGTACAATATTGGCGGGTACAAGTACGGTAAGCTTTAACAAATATTGCTTTGCCTGTGCTGTGTTGCCGCCCGTGCCTGTTAATGAGGCGAGTTTATAATAAGCTTTTATATTATTGGCATCTTTTTGCAGCAAGCTGTTTAATTGTTGTACAGCATTTTGTGTATCCCCCTTTTGAGTGTAGGCTTCGGCCAGCACTAATAATAAATCGGCATTGCCCGGTTGCACCTGCAGGCCTGCATTTGCCTGCTTTGCCGCTTTATCATAATCTTTCTGTAAAAGATACAAAAGAGAAAGGTCAACATAATTTACTATCTCTTTCGGCTGTAGTTTTATAGCCCTTAAAAAAGAGGCTTCCGCTTCGTCAAAACGGTTTTGCTGCAGGTACAGTACAGCAAGTGAGCCGGGGTCTTTACTCTCATCGGTTGAATCACTTTTTTGTTTATTACCGCAACCCTGCACCAGTAAAGCCGCTGCGATAAACAATAAAAACAAAAAATGTGCGTAATGCGTAATATTATTCCTGTGTTTAAAAAGGGCAAACATCTTGGCAATGGTATTGGTTAATACTGCGAATTAAAACATGAAGGTAGCAATTATATGTTTGGACAAATAAACATACAATAAACATTATTGGCTTTGACATGATGGGTATCATCATTGCGTATAATATTTTTTTATACCTTGTCGCGGTTTAACACAGGTCCCAATGATTAATTTTGTTATTGTTTGTAAAATTTCTGCTGTATGAGAGGCGAGAAGAAATTGCCGGTGATAATAGTAACGATTGCATTTGCCGGGTTGCTTGCAGGCACTGCTTTTATGACCGGTCAAAAAACAGGATACAACACCGGCTCTGCAAGGGAGAAAGAAGCATCAATGGAAAAGTATGGTTTTTACCTTGAGCCGGTTAATGAACAGGCAGGTATTAATTTCAGGCACCAATGCCCGGTGCTTGACCCCAAACTTAAGCATATTGAAGCACAAATAGCATCTATGGGTGCATCGGTTTCCGTTGTTGATTTTGATAATGACGGGTGGAATGATATTTATTTTACCAACAGCCGTACCGGCACCATTAATGCATTGTACCACAACCTACACAACGGCAAATTTGAAGATGTTGCAGTGCAGAAAGGTGTGGGCGATGTAAATAAAGAAGGTACGGGAGTTTCTATGGGGGCTGTATGGGGCGATTATAATAACGATGGTTTTGCTGACCTGCTTTTGTATAAGTGGGGCAAACCGGAACTGTTTGAAAATGAAGGAGGAAAGAAATTTTTGAACGTGACAGACAGCAGCGGGCTGCCTGCATGGGTTAATGCAAATTCGGCAATATGGTTTGATTTTGATAATGACGGGCTGCTGGATATTTTTATTGGCAGCTATTTTAATGAAAAGCTTGACCTGGCCCATCTTAATACAACCAAAATGATGCCTGAAAGCTTTAGATATGCCAACAATGGCGGCAGAAAATACCTGCTTAAAAATATGGGTGGTGGTAAGTTTAAAGATGTAACGGCTGAATACGGCCTTACTTCAACCAAATGGGTGCTTGCTGCCGCTGCTGCTGATTTTACAGGGGACGGATACCCTGAGTTGTACATTGCAGACGACTATAATGTAGATGAATTTTATATTAACGATGGCGGTAAACGGTTTATTGAAAAGGGGCGCCAGGCAGGTATAGGCAATATTCCCAAAAGCGGGATGAATGCCTCATTCGGGGATATTAATAATGATGGGAATGTCGGCATTTATACCACCGATATTACAGAAAAAGGTGTGTTGATACAGGGCAACAACTACTGGCAGCCAAAGGGAGGTCTTTCAAAAGACCCTGTTTTTGTTAACCTGGGGCAACTTGCCGGTATTGAAAATGCCGGATGGAGTTACGGCGCCCAGTTTGGCGATCTAAATAACGATGGTTACATGGATTTATATGCCGCCAATGGTTTTGTATCAGGCAAAAAAAATACCTCGTACTGGTACGATTATTCAAAGGTTACGGGCGGCAACAGCAGTATTATTGGAGACGCTGCCAACTGGCCCGATATGCAGGGCAAAAGCCAGTCAGGTTACCAACAGGATAAAATATGGCTGAACGACAGCACCGGCTCGTTTGAAGATGTGTCAGGTAAAGTTTGTCCTGAAGCTACTTATGACGGGCGTGCTATTGTTATGGCCGACTTGTGGAACCGTGGTGTGCTGGATGTAATAGTTGCCAACCAGAATAATATACCATTGGTGTACAAAAATGAAGAACCTGCGAATAGTGGTAACCATTGGATAGATTTTGATTTGCACGGAACAACAAGTAATGCCAGTGCCATAGGTGCAAGGGTAGAGGTGTTGTGGCATGGCAGGCAGCAAACGCAAATTGTAACAGGTGGTATGGGTTTCTCGTCGCAAAACCAGCACCGCCTGCACTTTGGCATAGGAAAAAGCAATGCTATTGACAAAGTGGTAATCCTTTGGCCTTCGGGTAAGATTGACGAAATTACAAGCCCGCAAATTGACAAGCTTCACGTAATTACAGAAAGTAAAGCAGAAAACTGATGCAGAAGTATAATACAGCACCCCCTTTAAATACCGGCGCCAAAACATCGTTGCTCGACCGGGACTATTTTAAATACGTACCGCCTGCTTTTATTACCCTTATTTTGCTGGTAGGCCAGGTATCGTTTGGTATACTGGATAGCTATGTAAATGTAGTGGCGTCTATACTAACTTCCATTGTTACTGAAATGCTGTTAGCCTGGTTTGTGCTGGGTACGCGTAAAAATCTTGCCAGTGCCTATATAAGCGGTATAAGTGTAGGCATATTGATACGCTCAAATATGGTATGGCCGTACATAATTACTGCTGTAATATCCATTATGTCAAAATATGTGCTGCGGTATAAAGGGCGGCATTTGTGGAACCCTTCTAACTTTGGCGTGTCGTGGATGTTGTTTATGGCCCCGTTTGACGTAGCCGGCTTAAGCATACAATGGGGTAATAACCTTGCCGCCATGTCGGTAATATGGGTGCTTGGGTTATTAATTGTAGCCCGTGCAAAACGCCTGCATGTAACCCTTAGCTACGTAGGCAGCTTTATTATACTTGCATACGTACGCAGCTTTATAACCGGCGACGCCTTTCTGGCAGAACTCGCACCCCTTACAGGGCCCATGTACCAGTTATTTATATTTTTTATGATAACCGACCCGCCTACCGGGGTTTCAACTAAAAAAGGGCAGGTATTTGTAGCTGTGCTTGTGGCGGTGGTAGAATTTGTGCTGCGGTTGAACAGTTTTATATACGCACCATTTTTTGCATTATTTCTTGTAGGGCCGCCCGCCAAGTTTATTGATTTAAAGTTGAAGACAGCCAAAGCATTAAAGGAAAAGAACAAACCTGTGCCCGTAGCCTGAAAAAATACACTGCGGTGCACCTGAAATAAATATTCTTTAGTTATCTTGCACCCGCAGGGTGTCCCACAAATAAACAAGCCGTGCGGGCTAAAGCCCCGGTTTCCTGTAAGTTGCATTTTTCCTGTTTACCCAATAAAGGGTAAGTAGTTTTATTGTCTCATATATACATCAGTTATCCACTAAAGCTGCCTTATCTGCTGCTGCCCTGTTACGCAAACACACGTCTCCGGCTCCGGGTAGTTAATCAAAACCATTTTAATCTTTTTTACCATGCCACATATTGATACCAATAATGAATTGCCGGGCATAAGAGGCCTTATGGCCTTTAGTCCCAAAACCGCTGCGCCCCTTAGTGATTTGGCCCAGGTACTTTTGCATGACGAAGACAATACCCTTACCCGTGCGGAACGGGAACTGATAGCCACTTATGTGTCTTATCTTAATGATTGTTTTTATTGCCATAACTCGCATGGGGCTTTGGCCTGCGTGTATCTTGATGGTAACAACAGTATTGTTGAACAGGTACGCAGGGACTATAATGCAGCCCCGGTAAGCGGCAAGCTAAAAGCATTACTTAATATAGCAGGCAAGGTGCAAAAAGGAGGGAAGTATGTAACTGCAGGTGATATAGTAAAGGCCCGTGAAGAAGGTGCAACAGATAAAGAAATTCATGATACGGTGCTTATTGCAGCAGCATTTTGCCTGTATAACCGTTATGTTGACGGTTTGGGCGCCATTACACCTACGGATCTTTCCTCTTACCCGCTGCGTGCAAAACAGGTGGCGGAAAGAGGTTATGGAAGCCATATTTATTCATCGCCCCAACCCATACAATAAACATTGCGCAGAATTGCTGCCATATTATTGCTGGCCGTACTGTTATTTAACATGGGCGGGTATTGCCTGTTGTTTTCTTACCTGGAAACGACGGCTGACAACCGGCTTGAGCAACGGCTGGATGATGGAAACTATGATGTTTCGCAATTACAGCGTTTCAAAATACCGGTAAAGCTGCCTTATTATACCAACTCCCCTGGTTATGAGCGGAAAGACGGGCAGTTTTTAATTGATGGACGGTTTATGCACTATGTGAAGCTGCGTATTTACCACGATACGCTTGATGTGTACTGTATACCTGACTACGAAGCTGCACAACTGCAAACTGCAAAGGATGAGTTTTTTAAGGTTGCAGTTAATCTTGAGCAGGAAGGCGGCAATAAAAGAGCCGTTCCTACAGAAGTGCTTAAACTTTTTTCCGCACTATACATATTGCAGGCAAGGTTAAAAATGCCCTGTTGTAATTTTGTTACCACCCCGACCGGCGTTTTCGCTCAAAACCTTTTATCCAGTGATTTTATCAATGATATATACAATCCTCCCGAGCATTTGTCATCGTATTATTAACCGCTGACACTTTAATCATCATCTCCTGTAAGTTTTAAGACTCCGGGGGAGGACGAAAGACTATTATCTCTATATCAAAACAAATAATATGAGGAAAACATTGTTTTTATTCATGGTGCTTTGCAGCGCCTTAATACCGCTGTTGCTGCAGGCCCAAACGGCTGCGGTAACAGGCCGCGTGACTGACGCCAAAGGATCGCCTGTTGCAGGTGCGAGCATTGCTGTACAACAAACCAACCGCGGCACAATTACCAATACAGACGGAGAATTTTCAATTAATGTTGCCGCCAATACAACGCTTGTCATTAGTTCAACCGGTTTTAAAACTCAAACGGTTGTTGTAAAAAATATTAATGAGCGGGTTAATGTAACACTCGAAGAAGATGTTGCGGGGCTTGACGAAGTAGTGGTTACGGGCCTGGCTACCAGTGTAAAAAGGCGAAACCTTGCCAATACAGTAACTACCATTTCATCAAAAGAGCTAAATGGTACTGCCCCTGCGCAAACCTTTGATGTTGCGCTTGAGGGCAAAATACCCGGTGCATAC
Organism: Chitinophagaceae bacterium; assembly: GCA_035547455.1. Classification (GTDB taxonomy): domain Bacteria; phylum Bacteroidota; class Bacteroidia; order Chitinophagales; family Chitinophagaceae; genus JABDFW01. The sequence continues at coordinate 31,978 of DASZUX010000328.1, read as the reverse complement.
ATCAATCAAAATTCTGGTGCGCCGGGCGGAGGCCTGTCGGTTAAACTGCGAGGCGTTACGTCAGTATATGGTAACACACAGCCCTTGTATGTTGTGGACGGGGTATATATTGATAACACAGCTACTTCTGCGGGGTTGAATGTTATTACTTCTGCGCTTGGCACCGGTGCTACAACATCCAGCCAGGATAACCCGTCAAGCCGTATTGCGGATTTACGGCCGGAGGATATTGAAAATATTGAAATACTTAAAGGAGCCTCTGCTGCGGCGGTATATGGTTCAAAAGCAGCGGCAGGTGTAATTATTATTACTACCAAAAGAGGCAGGCAGGGCAAAACACGTGTCTCGGTTTCGCAGGATATTGGTGTTATTACAGCAAGAAAATTGCTGGGTGTACGCGAGTTTACTGCTGACAGGGCTGCAAGCCTGAGCAGTGACCCTGCCACCAGCGATGCGCTGCGCCAGGAGTTCCTGGATGCCCAGTCAAAAGGCCGGTTATACGACTATGAAAAAGAAGTATATGGTAACACTGGCTTCGCAAGAAATACGGTGCTTAGCATGAACGGTGGGAATGAAAAAACAAGTTTCTATTTTTCCGCTGCGCAAAAAGATGAAGGCGGTATTGTTAATAATACAGGTTATCGCAACAGCAGCATTCGGCTTAATGTTGATCATCATATAAACGATAACATTAAGGCCGGCATCAGCATGAGTTATATCAACGCTGCTGACGACAGGGGGCTTACCGGTAACGACAATGCAGGAGTATCTTTCGGCATTGCATTATCATCCACGCCCGGTTTTGCACAGCTTCATCCTGATGCATTTGGCAACTACCCCAATAACCCGTTTGCCGCGTCAAACCCTCTGCAAACAATCGCGCTGATGCGTAACCACGAGGCTGTTAACCGGTTTATTACCGGCCTGAATTTTGAAGCCATTTTGCAGAGAAGCGGTACCAGTCTAACCAAATTTGTGGCTACCGGCGGCATTGATTTTTATAATCTTGAAACCAACGCCCTCTTTCCCGGTGTCCTGCAGTTCCAGGCAGTAAACAAGGGCACTTCCATACAGGGCTTTACCAAAAACCTTAATAGCAACTATATTGCATCACTGGTAAATACATTTACGCCATCCAGCGGGTTTACCCTTACCTCTTCTGCAGGTATTACACAGGAAAACGGCGATTATAATAACCTGCTAAATGTAGCTACCCAGGTAATAGCGGGGCAGAGCAACGTTGACCAGGCAGGCGCTCTAAATGCTACGCAGTTCAGGGTTAAATACCAGAATAACGGTGTGTACATACAGGAGGAAGCAAACTTTAATGATATAGTGGCCCTTAATGCGGGTGTACGTTTTGACCAGTCTTCCAACAACGGCGACCCATCAAAATATTATACTTACCCTAAGGCAGGCATATCATGGAACCTTACAAAAACAGGCATACTGCAAAACAGCTTTTTTGACAATATAAAGCTTCGTGCCGCATACGGGCAGGCAAATAATGTGCCTGCGTACGGCAGTAAGTTTACATCGCTTGTAGTATCAAATATTGCAGGATATCCCGGTGTGCTGGTAAATACACAGGAAGGTGAGCCCGGTATTAAGCCTGAACGGCAGAACGAATTTGAAACAGGTATTGACTTTAGCGTACTAAAAGGACGGCTGGGTTTTGAGCTTACTTATTACAGTAAGGTGATTGATGATTTTTTGATGCTGAGCAGCCTGCCCGCTTCAAGCGGTTTCTCCAGCAAGTGGATTAATGCAGGCAACCTGCGCAACAGGGGTGTAGAGTTGGGAATGAATGCAAAACCGGTGGCGTCAAAAAATATTACGTGGACAACATCCGTTAACTTCTGGCTTAACCGGTCACGGGTAACCAAACTTACCATTCCGCCCACCCCGCAGGGGTCTTTTGGGTACGTGCTGGGTTCTTTCCAGTTGCAAGAAGGCAAGTCTGCAACACAGATAATCGGTCTTAACGGGCAGGGCGTTGGTGTGCTGGGTGATGCTGAGCCTAAATTTCAAATGAGCAGTTATAACGAAATAACATTCTTTAATAAACTTAGTTTGCGGTTTTTACTGCATTGGAAAAACGGCGGCGATAATATAAACCTTACCAACCTTGAGAACGATTTTGGCGGTACAAGTGCAGATTATGATAAGGTGACAAATAAAGCAGGTGTGCCGGATGCTATTTACCGTATAATGCAAATTGGGGTAAATGCACAGCAATTTGTACAGGATGCCGGTTACCTGCGCTTTAGGGAAATAGGATTGTACTACACGTTTAACAAAGTGCCTGTAAGCTTTATTAAAGCCTTGCATATAGGCGCATCGCTCAATAATTATTTCACCATTACAAAATACAAGGGTTACGATCCTGAAGTATCCAATTTTGGTACAGGTTTTTCAACCGGTGTTGATGTTGATCCATACCCTGCCACCAAACGCGCAGATTTTCATATTTCAGTTGATTTTTAATTCATAAAAACAGAATAGTTATGAAAAAACATAATATAATACTGTGGGTGCTGATGGCAGGCCTTGTAATAAATTTTGCAGCATGCAAAAAAGATTACGGCAACCTGAATAATCCCACTATTGAAGCTTTCCTGGATCATGCTTCGCAAAGCGAATTGAATAACCTTGTAAGCGGCACGGAAGCGGGTATGCGAAACGTGGTAAATCTTTATCTTGATGATGTGGGCACTATTGGCCGCGAAGGGTATCGTTTCTCCGCCTCAGAGCCGCGTTATGTAACCGACCTGCTGGGTGCTGCCAATGCAACGCTCAGCGGCAGTAATTTTTATATTGCTAACCCCTGGGCAGCCCGTTACCGCGTAATTAAAAACTGCAATACGCTTATACAGGCAGCCACTAACTCAACACTTATTACCAGCGCACAAAAAAGTGGGTATATAGGTTTTGCAAGGACCATTAAAGCATACCAGTTGCTTATGAACCTTAACCTTACAGGGGCAAATGGCATAAGGGTTGATGTTAGTAACCCTGGCAACCTTGGCTCTCTGGTAAATTATGATGACGGGCTTGCAGCGATAGCTGCCCTGCTTGATTCTGCTGAAACAGATTTAAGCGGTGCAACAGTTTCATTTACCTTGGCTGGTTTTACAGGGTTTAATGATGCTGCCGGGCTTACGCAGGTTAACCGTGCATTAGCGGCAAGGGTAGCAGTGTACAGGAAAAAATGGGCAGATGCTCTTACTGATTTGAATGCATCTTTTTTTGGACTTAATAAAGATTTTTATTTAGGTGTAAACCACGTGTTCTCGGCGGGCTCGGGCGACCAGTTAAACCCGATGTTCATTCCACAAAACCAAACCGGGGAGGTAAGGCTGGCACATCCGTCTTACGCCGCGGATATTGCAGCCGGTGATGACAGGATAAACAAAGCCACGCTGCGCAGTGCCGCTGCATCGCTTGACGGGCTTTCATCTAACAGGGATGTGTGGGTGTACACCAGCAGCACAGCGGCCATACCCATTATACGCAACGAGGAATTGGTGCTTATTTACGCCGAAGCGAATATACAGTTGAACAATCTTGCTGAAGGTGTTAAAGCATTAAATGTAATACGCAAGGGACATAGCCTGGCAGATTACAGCGGCGCAATGACACATGATGCGCTTATTAATGAAATGCTGATGCAAAGGAGGTATTCACTGTTTTTTGAAGGCCACCGGTGGGTAGATTTAAGACGTTATAACCGTTTAAATGAACTTCCCCTTGACAGGGATGGTGATGATGTGTGGACGGAGTTTCCGTTACCTGTAACGGAACAATAGATTATTTGACGGAGATATTACAAAGCCCCGTGTTAGTTGACGCGGGGCTTTGTTTTGTAATTGAAGCTTGAAATTTGTAAAAGAATAGGAGTAACGTACGCCTTTGGCCCCCGGTAAACCATTATGCATTTTATACACATGAAGAGATTAAGATTTATTCCTCTGCTGGCAGCATGTTTTTATATACTCTTAATATGCGTCATTATGTTATCCATTTGCTCTTTCCATTTCTTCCGTTGCACCGCCTGCTGAATGTTTAACCTGCTTTAATGTTTTGCCAAACCTCCATGAAAATGAAAGCACGGCAATACGTGAATCCCGGTGCTCAATAAAGTACTCCGTTGCAGATTGGAAGGTGGTGAGCCCCTCCATTACATTGGTGTGCAATATGTCGCGAATGCTTAGCTTAAGGGTGCCTTTTTTGTTTAACACAGGCACGGCTGCACCTGCGGAAAGCTGGCCGGTAGGATATAATATTTCCTGTAAATCATTACGGGCGCGGGTGGTATAAAAACCTGAGAGTTCGGCGGTAACAGATCTGCCAATATGAAACTGGTTATTGATATTAAGATTAAGCTGTGTGACAGAGGAAGAAAAATTGTTCCATACATAACCTCTCAGTTGCTTGTGGTTAAGCAGCGCCTCACCTGTAAATGACCACCATTTTGTAATGCCTGTTTGCACACTGACTGACAAACCAAGGTTATACATTCTGCCAACATTGCCCTCAGAATATACCAGTATGCCGTTAGGATCGGTTAAGAACAGTTGTGAGAAATAATCAGTAACAATGGCATACGACAGGGTAGTGGTAACCAGTTGTTTAAACTGGTGGCTTAATTCAAGGTTCCATGAGTATTGAGGACGAAAATAGGGGTTTCCCCGCTGTATGGTGTACTTGTTAATAATATATACGAAGGGGTTAAGCGATTGAAATGCAGGCCTGTCTATGCGGCGGCCGGCAGTAAATGTGAAAATATTGTTTGAATCTGCGTTGTACGAAATATAACCCGATGGGAAGAGACCGCTATAGTTGCGGGAAAATGAAGAATCTTTTACCTGTACGTTACCTAACTGGTTGGCATCATAATGCGTTCCTTCATACCGTAGCCCGGCCTGGAAGCTGAACTTATCCAGTTTCTTCTCAACACTTGTGTATGCCGCATAAATATTTTCCTTGTAAATAAAATGATTGCTGCGGCTGTAATCAGGCATCCACTGGCTGCCATCAAAGGTTTGGTAAGCCGCAATATTATCCGTACTTGTACGCGATGTTTTTATGCCTGACTCAACTTTGCCTGTTTTACCCCAGTGATAGGTGTGGTCAGCCTTAAATGAAAATATATGCAGTGTAGTAGGTAAATTTCCGTCGGAGGCATCGGTATAACCGGAAGATGCAAGCAGCTTGCTGGAAAAATATTGCTGGTTATCAATTTTATATGACACTGCATCAAGGTCAACTGAAAACTCCTGCGATTCACTTATGGTATGCCTTATGTTGATATTGGCTGCGCCATTATGTATTTTATAATCGCTTACACTGGTGGTAGATATCGCTGAATCCTTGTTATGCGCAGCATCCAGCCAGGTTGCAACAGCGTTGCCGCTCAGCCGCCTTTTTGTCGCAATGCCTGTCAAGGAAATGCCGAGTGTTGTTTTAGGCGATATAAAATAATCTGCACCGGCCTTAATATTGTTGGTAAAAGTATTGCCGGTAAAATAAGTAGGCTGGTCAAGCAGCGAAGCTACGGACCCATCATTGTTATAGTAAGTACGCAGTGCATATAACTCAGTATATCCTTTATTATATGAAAGGTTATAGTTTAGAAAAACATTCAATTTGCCTTTGCGGTAATTAAGAATAATGCTGTTATTTGATTTTGGGTAACGGCCGGCGCCTTCTGCTGCGGTAAGTGTTCCGTTAAAGCCTTCCTGCCTGTTCTTTTTTGTTTTTATATTGATGATGCCGCCGTTACCGGATGCATCATACCGCGCTGGCGGGCTGGTAATTAATTCAACCTGGTCAACTGTAGAAGCGCTCATGCCGCTCAGCAGGTTTTGCAATGCTGTGCCTGACAGGTAAGTGGGCCGGTCATCAATCATTACCAGTACGCTGTTTTTTGATTGCAGGCTTATGTTGCCGTTACGATCAATAGTAACACCGGGAGACTTTTCGAGTACCTCCATCACACTGGCGCCGGTATTGGTAACCGCTGCATCTACATTTACTACCACCTTGCCGTGTGTATATTGTATAAGGGGCCTTTTAGCTGTAACACGCACATTTTGCAGCATGTTGGCAGCGGGCTGCAAAATAATGGCAGGCAACTTTGCTGTAAGTGGTAAAACAAAAGCCGTGCTGTTGTAAGGCATATACCCGGCCATGCTTACACGCAGCAAATAGCGGCCAGTAGCAGCAGTATTAAAAAAGGCGTTGCCGGCAGTATCCGTAATGGCTGTTTTGGCAAGGCTGCTGTCTTTAGCATTCAGCAGCTCTACAGTAGCTTTTTCGGCAGGGGTATGTTTTTCGGTAACAATGGTAACAGTAAACGGCGCATCAGCATGGGGCTGTGCATGTAGGGTGCCGGCTGCTGCCAGCAGCATTATTGCCGTAATTTTTTTTATCATAAGCTCCGGGTGTGCGGCGGCTAAATAAGATAAAAATCGGCAAATGCCTGTTATTGTTGTGGATGAATGGAAACCGCTCATCTATTTAATCATCAGCCTGCATAATAGTTATGCTGTTTTTACTTCGCATTATTTTAGTTGCTGTACATCATACAATCCTCTTACCTTTAAACCCGCATCGTTGCCTCTAATATTCTCTATTTGCCATACCGAAAATTTTTGTCATGCAAGAAAATAAAAACATCAGCCGTAAGAAATTTATTAAGAATGCAGCACTTGCCACAGCAGGTTTTTACATTATTCCGCGCCACGTATTGGGTGGCCGTGGATATGTGCCCCCGAGTGATAAACTATATATTGCTGCCGTTGGTTGCGGGGGGGAAGCAGAAAACGATATTCATCATTTTGCTACTGCCCCAAAAAAGAACGCAGAGATTGCATTTTTGTGTGATGTGGATGACCGTTATGGCGCGCCGAGACGAAAAGAATTTCCCAAAGCGAAGTTTTATAAAGACTGGCGCGTGATGTTTGAAAAAGAAAACAAAAATTTTGATGCGGTAACTGTTGCCATACCAGACCACAACCATGCCATTGTTGGTTTAAATGCTATGCAACTGAAAAAGCACCTGTACCTGCAAAAACCGCTAACGCATGATATATATGAAGCCCGCATACTTACACAGGCGGCAGAGAAATATAAAGTGGTTACACAAATGGGAGACCAGGGTGCAAGTTGTGACGGCGTACGCACCATGCGCGAATGGTTTGAAGCTGGGTTAATTGGCGATATTGAAAAAGTATATAACTGGACCAACCGCCCGGTATGGCCGCAAGGCATACCCTGGCCGGCTAACCACCCGCCCGTACCCAAAGAACTTGACTGGGACTTATGGCTTGGTACCGCGGAATATACAGATTATATTGATAACCTTGTGCCGTTTAACTGGCGTGGGTGGTGGCGTTTTGGCACCGGAGCATTAGGCGACATGGCCTGCCATATTATTGGTCCTGCATTTAAGTTGCTGAAGCTTGGCTACCCAACTGAAATTACCGGCAGCGCCACCACTGTTTACTCAGGGGTATTTAAAGAATCCGACTATCCTGAGAGCATACCGCCCAGCAGCAGCCTTCGGTATAAGTTTAAGCTTGACAATGGCAAAGACCTTTTACTGTACTGGATGGATGGCGGCATTGTGCCCGAAAGGCCACTGGAATTAGACACTGATGACAATATGAACGAAGCTCTTGCGGATATACCTGCAGAAAATGATTTTGAGGGTGGCAGCTTGTTTGTTGGCACAAAGGGTAAAGTGTCCTGCGGGTGGGGTGGAAGTCACCCAAGATTGTTACCGCTATCGCTGAACAAGGATATAAATATTCCCAAAAAGTACCCGCGCGTGGAAGGCGATATGGATGGCCACTGGTGGCAATGGATTGATGCCTGTATTGCAGGTTACGGCAATATGGAGGTAGATTCTCCTTTTCCCGGCTATGCCGGCCCGCTAACCGAAACCGTACTGATGGGTAACCTGCTGCTGCGCAGTTTTAACATGCGTACAAAAGTGCAGCGCAAGGACCCCGTGTACGGCATGATGGACGAAATTGAAACCCCCGGCCGTTACATTACTTATAAATGGGACGGAGCAAATATGCGCATTACCAATTTTGAGGCGGCCAACCAGTTTGTTAAGCGCGAGTACAGGAAAGGGTGGGGTGAATTGAAACTGTAACGTTCATAGCAGGGGCTGCAGTCTTGCCCGGTAAATTTTCTTTACAAGGCTGTTATACTGTTTTAAGTGTTTGGCGGAAGCAATTTAATAATACACGGAAAATGGTATTGGGTTGTATATTTATGCAACCTGCTGTATAATAATAGAATGCCATGAACCATACAAGCCGCTGCGTTGTTGCCATTGCTCTTGTTGTAATGCTCTGCATAAAAACATCTGCGCAAAACGACACGTCTGATGTAACTAAAGATACAACTGTATTTAAAAATAGTAGTACTGCCGTGCAACCCGCTAATGCTATATTGTTTAAGGACAGCATGCACGGCCGTCGTTATTGCGAGATTGTGCTGGTAAAAGTGTCGCTGCCCAATGTTAGCGTACAGGTATTTAATACGCTGGGCATAAACGCCTGCCCGGAGCAACAGTGGAAAGACATTAATACAGACCATTTAAAAAAGCAATTTGGCGTACATACGGTGGTTGCCAACGGCCCGCGGTTTTACCTGATGGATAAGATTGCACAGTATGATAACGATACAGCTATAACAGTGTTTGACAGTTTGCCTATGAAGCAATGGGCTAAAATGCGCATGGGCGTGGGTATGGCGTTAAGCCTTAAAAAAGGAGAGCCTTACAAGGAGCGGCCTTTTAAAATGAATACAGAAAAGATATTTGGAAAAGGAAGTACAGTGTTTGAGTTAACCGGGCCTGAGCATACTTATATTATGGAAAGCTATTCGGAGGAGATTGATTCAACACTTTCCGAAACTGATTTGCCGTCACTGCAGCAGCGTTTAAAATTGCCGGCGGGATGGGCGTTTAAAGCTGTAGCACTTGATGAGGATTTGCATGTAATAACTGTTGCTGATAAAGATGCTTACGGCATTGAGGATGAACTGGGTAACAGGTATCAGCGGTTAGATGATGCGGTAAAGTTTGAAAAATGAAAGTACTGGTATCAGGCCCTTCCGGCTTAAGTAAATCATATATAACCCGGGCTTTGCAAAAGACCGGCATTAAAGCTTTTGATGATGGCGATATTGCGGGTCTTTCAGCATGGCATAACCGCAGTGGTCAAAAAGCAGAAGCACCGGTAACAACGTACAAGGCATTGGCTCAACCATACCGCCAGCGCTGCAAACTATTCCGGTTGAAGGGCAGGTAAACATTACCAGTTTTTAGCATAAGAAAATTTGTTAAAAGGAAGCTTGTCAAAATCTTCCTTGTTATTTATTATCCCAGTAGTCTTGCTGGGATCTGAAACATGCCAATACTCTCCCGCGTCACGATGTAAAATAAATTGTTTTGTTTTTGGGATGTACCTGAAAGTTATAATTCTTGTCCACCGCCATCCACTTCCGCCAAGGTGCTGTATGGAAAAATATCCATGTTTTATGACAATGCCGTTATAGGGATCGCCGTAAATGCCGCCACATCCAAAACATAATACTACACTGTCATTACGGGCCAGGAGTTTGTAAAGCTCATTGCCGCATCCCTGCAGGAGTAATAAAGGGCGCGTGGTATCAGTATTAAAGTTTTCATACCTGTTTTGCAGTATCAGCACCATATCGGTAATACTGTCCCTGTTAAGGTCGCCGGATGCAGTGTCTAAAATAGTAAAACCCTGTGGTATAAATTCATTAAGGCTTTTAAGCTGTGCCCCTGCAGAAAAATATATAAAAAGAAAAAAAAGAAAGATAAGAGAGTATTTATACATGGTGCCTGTTGTATGCGCTAAACTACAATAATATGCCTGGATGCGTTAGCGCAGCAAGGCGTTTTTTAAATATTTGCCATTCGCTATTGCAAGGAGTAAAAAAAATTATTTTTTTAAAACCACCCTGCAAAGTATGCCGTACATGATAGTATACAGTTAATGCAAAAACAAAAAATTGCTAACTTATGAAAAAGATAGTTAAACGTGTAATAACGATTGGTCTTGCCGTGTTTGTACTGCTGGCAGGCGTACTTGTCCTGCACATATATATAGTAACAAGGCCCAAAGCGCCTTCACCTACTACGCGCATTATGGCGCGCATGGACCTGAAAAGCAGCATTACATCCAATGACAGCATTGCCATTACAGCCTGGCTTTACGGTCAAAAAGGTATTGACCACGTGTTATGCAACCCGGCTACGCGTATAGTGGTATTTACTTATTACCCTGTTAAAACACAGGCCACCAGCATTGTTACAGCCTTTAACAAAAACTTTACCTATAACGCTGTGCGTAATATGCCTACCGAGGCAGAAATGTCTCAAGGCTGCCCGGTAGCTTCAACCTCTGTTATATACAAGATTGGTACATTTTTTAAGAAACACTTTTAACTCAAATTACACGTTATGAAAAAAGCAACTTTTGTTTTTACAGTATTGTTCGCGCTGGCAGGGCTTGCCACTATCTGCTCATGCAATAATAAAGATGCTTCAACGCCGGCAACTACGCCCACACTGTACGATTCATTAGGCGGAACGGCTATGGTATCAGACCCCGCTAATCCCGGTCAGCAGATTGAACAGGGTCGCCTTACTATAAGAAGTGTTGTAGACAGTACCATTTTTGTGATTGCGGCAGATAATAACATAAACGGCTTTTTTAAAGTGCTGCTGGATGAAGTAACCAGCGGCAACACCAGTGGTTTTGAAGCTTTAAGCAAAAATCTTACTGACTTTGTAGCGGTGGGCACCGGTGCTAAAAGCTACAGCTACACAGGCCTGTCAATGCATGACGCACATGACCCTTCAAAAAACCCAAGGATGACAGGTAAAGTTCAAAATGATGACTTTGATTCATTTGAAGCAGACCTTGTTGCAGGTGCGGCCAAAAACGGTATTATGAGCGATAACCCTGCACTGCAAAGCCTTGCCAAAATTGTAGAATCATTGCGTACTATTGTTGTGCAGGGGTAATAGATTTTACAGGCAGCACAAATTGTGCTTACCATTCATACGGGAGTTTAATTGTGATGATGGCATAGAGCTGCCTGGCATTTGCCGGGCAGCTTTGGTGTGTGGGGAGAGGTTGCAATAGCAATTGCCCGGAACTCCTATTTTTCTACCCGCAGGGTTTGCTTTACCTCGTTATGTACGGGTTTAACTGTTTGCAAAAAAGCGTAAATGGCTTTTAACTCATCATCGCTCATGTGGCTGAAGGGCCCCCATGGCATTGGTGAATGCGGTATTAGCCTGCCCATCCTGAAACGGTTAATAAACTCCTGCTGTGTCCAGCCTTTTATATGCCCGGTAGCATTGTCGGGGGTAAGATTGGGAGTGATAAAAATGTATTTACCCGAATCGGTTTTTTCTTCCAGCGTAAAGCCTCCGGCATATTCCGCGCCAATAAAAGCACCTGTCATCAGGTTACGGTTGGTATGGCAGCCGCGGCAATTGGCCACGCTTGCGGCAAGGTACCTGCCGTAAGCAGCAGTGGTATCGTGTTTAACTGATGCAGGTACTTGCTGGGAAGGTCCTGCTGGTTTTAACATAAATGCTGATACGGTCTTACCCAAAAAATTCAGGTTATTTTCCGGCACTTTGTTGTCAATGGGCAACTGCTGCCGCAGGTAGGAAAGGATGGCTGTTAAGTCTTCATCGCTGGTGTTATGAAATGGCATAATGTCAAATAACGCGTGGCCATCCGGCGCAACGCCATATCGTAATGCACGGGCAATTTCGCCGTCCGTCCATTTGCCAATGCCGCTCGCTGAGGGAGTAAGATTTTTTGTATAGATTTTGCCAATGGGCAAGTCAAACACGTTACCCCCGGTTAAAGGTACAATCATACCCCTGCTAACCTCCTCTTTAAACTGGGGCGGCGTATGGCAGTCAGCACAATGCGCCGGGCCATATACAAGCGCCCGGCCCCTTGCAATAACGGCGCTGTCAGTAGTGGCTTTAACAGCAGGGTAGGGTGCATCAAATTTCCGGTTTTGCCGCAGCAATACGGTAATGTAAAAACCTGCAATAAGTATCAACAGTACTATGAAGGCGCGTTTTAAAAAACGTAACATAATAAATGGTTTATTTAAGGTAAATGTTGTTAACCGGCCGCAATATTATCCTGCCTTACGAGTATATAACAGGCAATGCTGTATGAATTGCAGTTTTAATGTAGTGAATTGAATAAGCCGGCCGGTACCATTACCGCGTATTATTTAACGCGAAAGGCGGCAATTAATAAACATGTTTAACATGGCGCTGAAAAACAGGGATGCTAAACCCGGACCTTACACAATACATACGGTATTTTAAACAATTGATGACAAAACCATTTTACAAAGGGTGCATATAGCTTGAGTTTTGGTAAAAATTATGCAATATGAAACCAAAAATTATAGCTGCTGCACTGTTATTAGTAATATGCGGCACAAGCCAGGCCCAATTGGGCAACCTGCTGAAGAAAGTTAAAGGAAAAGTAAACCAGCGTGTTAATAACAAGGTTGATAATGCTATTGACAAATCACTCGACGCCATTGAAGGCAAAGGCGGCAATGCCGCCGCTGCAAATGGAAGCAGCGATACTGCCGCCGCCGCTGTTGTAAGCTATGCACAATATGATTTTGTACCCGGCGAAGAGGTGTTGTATGCCAATGATTTTGCCCATGAAAACCAGGGGGAACTGCCCGTTGGCTGGAACAGCAGTGGTAATGCCGCGGTAGTAACGCTGAATACACAAAAGGGTAACTGGCTGCAGGTGCATCAGAATACGTTAACGTTAACAGACAATGACTCGCTGTTTACTGGTAATTGTACGGTGGAATTTGATATAATCTTCCACCAGTCTTTTAACGGCTATGTACTGCCACAATTGCAGTTTGGATTAATAGGCTCGGGAGATTTGTCTTCCACCGATAATGCCTTATTAAGAAACATTGAACAGGGGTATGCCGCAGAAATAAAAATTCAGCCGGGTACGCAAAATGATACGCACCTGCACCTGCAAACGTACGCCACAGGCAGCCTTTACTTAAATACAGATATAAAAAACTACAGGCAAATGCAAGCCTTGTACGATAAGCCTGTACATGTTGCCATACAGGTGCAAAAAGAAAGATTGCGTGTTTGGCTGAATGCTGAAAAAATGTATGACCTGCCGAAAGCCATTCCGCCCGGCACAATATTAAACCAGTTGTATTTCAGTTTAAAGTCTTCTGCTTATAACGATGCACAAAACGGCTATTATATTGGAAATATAAAGGTAGCGCGTGGCCTGCCAGATACAAGGCATAAACTGGTAGATGAGGGGAAATTTACCACTACAGGTATCTTGTTTAATGTAAATACTGCAGATATACAACCGGAAAGCAATGGGGTATTAAAAGAGGTTGCCAGCGTATTGCTGCAATACCCGGGTATTAAAATATTAATTACAGGGCATACAGACGGTGATGGCAGTAATGAAGACAACCTTGTACTATCTCAAAAAAGAGCGGATGCGGTAAAAGATGCACTGGTGAATAATTATAACATAGATGCCAGCCGCATACAAACAACTGGTAAGGGAGAGGATGAACCTGTTGCTGATAACAATACACGACAGGGAAAAGCACAAAACCGCCGTGTTGAATTCAGCAAGCTATAGTACTGCTGCGGTTAATGCAGCTAAAATAGCAGTTCATGCACAATCCCATTTTCAGCAGGTATCAATACTACAATCTTTACACAAAAAAATAAATCAAAAAAAATTGTATGAAAAAGAATAACAACCATTTTTTAAGGGCAGGTATTGCAACAGGTGTTGCTTTAATTGCTTTAATAATGCTTATAAGCTTTTGTTCTTTTAAAGCTATAAGCAAAACGACCGACGAATTATGGAAACAACTGGGCATTAGCCAACAGGATGGAACAGAAAAAATTCGTAACAGTTTTTTAGAAGGATATTTTGATTATGCCGGGGTAAAAAATATTACCACTGCTGCAACAGGTAACCGTACCACTATTGTAAAAGACTTATTGATGTATGCCAGGCAATATATTAGCAGTAAAAACTTCCAGAACGAGTATGAAAAAATGCGGCAGGAGGCAAAACCTGCACAGTCGCAAGTCAACATTCGCACTAAGGAAGAGATACGTAAGGAGCAAATAGATGACACACAAAAACAGATAGCAAAAACAGAGGCTATTATAAAGGACGCAAATGCAGATATGAAAAAAATTATGCAGCCAATACTGGATATGCATAAAAAGAACCTGAAAGATTACCAGGACCCCAACAGCCAAACTATTAACCTGCTGTACCAAACAGAACTGATGAAACAGCGGCAGGATTCAGCCCAGTACCAGAAAGCATTAAAAAACTGGCAGGAAAATTACCCGGCTGATTACAGGCAACTTATTAAAATGCGTCTTCAGCATTATATAGATGTTGCTTCAACTGTTGATTTTTCCGCAGCCCTTAAAGCCGAAGGTGGCAGAATGAAATTTGTAAATAATGCTTACGAGGCAAAAAATAACGAATGGAAAATGATTTACCGTTCAGGCAGAGAGATTAATGAAGCAGCCATAAACTTTAGCCGTACGTGGCTGGCTGAATTAGGCCATTAAATAATAATAAAACAAGGAACAGGCAAATGAAAAAGTTGTTGCTGTTATATGCCGCCTGTTATATTATGCAGGTTAACGCCCAGGTACCCGATACATCATATCGCTTACTGTGGTTTAAAGGCAGGAAAATTAATGAAAACACACTGGTAACACATGCGCTTGATACTGTAAGGTATAACCATAATACGGGCCGCCTGGCAATATCAAGAAATAAAGGCGGCAGCAAAAGCCATTTTGAAGATATGCGCAATGAACTTATGAGAACACCTGAGCGCATAAACACCATGATAACGGCAATAGCAGCAACAGCGCCTAAGCCGTTGGTGCCCTTATTAGCCGCCAATATAAAAGAAGCGTACGAACAGGTGCGGCATGATTTGGAAAACGTGTTAACCGACACTATTATGTTACCGCCTGCCCCACTGCCAGCAATCCCTGTAACGGAAGATTCCATCGCCGGCCAGGCACAAAAAACCGTTGATGATGCATTTAGTACTGCCGCAGATGAATTGGTGCGTTACGTACAAGCGCATAAAAATGATGTTATTAACAGTGTACCCACGCCCCCGGCATACAATTTTAGTTATTGTGCACGCTGTACCCTCAACAGGGAGAGTGATTATTCCGCCGCACTTAAACAGTTTGCAGATGAACTGGGTGGTGAAGATAAACTGGTAATACAAAAATGCTTTGGCATATCCCGCCAGGCAGCGTTACTTGTTAAAGGCGATTGGATAGAAGCAAAGCTTAAAATAGTACGCGAATATTATGTGGCAAGGATGATTAAAAAGCTGCGTTTACTGTTTGAAAAATACCAGGACGATCCCTCCCGGTTAAGAGCTGTTATTTGGGTGTCGCTCGGGCTTGACCGTTATATACAATTAGCAGGAGATAATGGTGACGATAATTTTGAAACAGACAGGCAACACATGCTTGCCATTGCAGCAGATTATATAATGAAGGCCTTTAAAGAGGAAGATTATCCCGTTGCTTTAAATGCTGCATTCGTTTTTGCTACAGAAAGGCAAATAGAGCTAATGGGCGCGGGAAAACCAGTAGACCTGCCGGGCGAATTTTTGAAATTCAACCGGTTTAAATTAAGTGTTAACCTTTCTGCGAAAACAGGCGGCAGCGATGGATATTTATTAGGGCAACTTGACGGTGATAACTGGTTTTCGGCTATGCCGGATAGTACATGCAACCTTCGCTGGATACTTGTTGGCCCGGGTATAAACAAATTGAAGGTAAACTTAACAGCTGCAGATATGCGCGGCAATGGAGGGCAGGTTAAATATGCAGGTACTACCCGCTGGGAAGGGAACACGCCCCGCATAAAAGTTGATTTTTGCGGTACCGGGGCAGATACAATTATTATTTACCCTTTTAACGCTGAAAATTATGATGAAAAATGGCAATTTCCTGCACCCGCTGGTATTCAAAAAATCACGCAGCTTAATAATGTATTAGCTGGATGTTTTATTGATGTTAACCGGTTACAGCAGGATGCTGCAGCGTTGAAGAATAGCGGTAAAATAGAGAAAATGAAGCAACAGATGCTGAACAACTACCAACAAATTTTAAACAGCCAGGCTTTTAAAGATATTTCAGCCGGCAAGCAGGCCAATGTACAGGATATACTTGCCATGGCAAAGGTGCAGGCAAATACGGGCGAAGTAGCAAATATTGTGGGGTCAGTAACACCAGGCAGGTATATTTTCACGCCAAAACCGAGTATGAAAGGTGCTTTTATTTTTAAAGAACGGCTTAATGGTAAAGAAGTATTTCCCCAAAATACGGCTACTGTCTATGCCTGGTTTAATCTTAGCCTTATACATGATGCAGGGGGACCGTTTGGCATAAAGCTGTAAACCATAATATTTTCCTCAATTCATACGCTGTTTTCCTCAATTCATACAGCAGGCTTTATGCAGGGCGTCTATTTATTTACTTTTGTTGTATGCCATTTAAACCATACAATAAAAAAGAGCCTCAGGTTTTTGTGTGGATAATGATACCATATATTGTTATTATGAACATGATGGTATTTGGCGGTTGCATTTTTGAAATGTGGAGCATATTCCTGCTTAGTTTTTTGTATAGTGGCGTTTACCTGTTTCTTATGTATTTTACTTTTGGCAGGGTGGCCATTTTTATACGTAACAGGTTTTCAGCACCCGCGCAGCTTATACGGCGTATTGCGGTAATGTTACCGGCATTTTATATAATGAATATTTTGTTTATAGGCTTATTGTTTGAGCTGTTCCGGGATATACCCCTGCTGAGTTGCCCGGTAAAATCAAATATGTGGTGGGCAGTATTGTTCGGCTGTCTTATGAGCACAGCGATAACTTTTATGAATGAAGGCATAAGCAACTGGGAGCTTTGGAAAGCATCTATTGCCGAGACCGATAAGTTACGCAGTGCCTACCAGCGCAGCAAACTGCTGGGGCTAAAAGGGCAGATAAACCCGCATTTTTTGTTTAACTGCTTTAATACGTTGTCTGGGCTTATACAGGAAGATGAAGACCGCGCTGAAAAATTTCTTGACGAAATGACAAAAGTACACCGTTATCTTTTGGGTAATGATGAGGATATGCTTGTGCCGCTTGAAAACGAAATAAAATTCACCCACTCATACCTTCATCTTGTTAAAGAAAGGTTTGGCGGGGCTGTTGTGGCAAATATTAATGTAGAGGCCGATGCGATGGCTTGCTTTCTGCCTCCGCTAAGCATGCAGGTTGTGCTTGAAGAAATTATATACGGTAATGCCATCAGCAAAAACGAACCACTGCATGTAAATATTTTTATAAAGCACAAAACAAAGCTGTGTATCACAAATACAGTGCATTATAAAAAAATTGTGCAATATTTTGAAAAGGGAGAGGGGCTTGACAACCTGCTTAACAAATACAGGCTGCTTAATGCGCCTGCTGTGTCAATAGTGGAGACGGGGAATGAAAGAACCATAACATTGCCCTTGTTTTTAAAAAAGGAGATATCATTATGAAACTGGCAAAGCCATCAAAAGTACAGGTGTACAGTTTCTGGATATCTATGCCATTTATAACCCTGGCATACGTTTATATTTTTTATGGCGATATTATGTGGCGTAATTGGCAGGTGTGGGCAATTACTTACCCGCTTATTTACTTTATTGGCTTTTTTTCATGGCGCACCCACATAATGTATGATGCGGTTGTTACAAAACATTACCCGTCGCTGGAACAAACCTCACAAAGGGTTATACTTAAAATGATGGTGTATGTGCTGGTTATGGTACCATCCGTTTTATTGATAATACATTTGTTCGACTATTTTCATATAGCGGGATACTATATTAAGCCGGGTGACGTAAAATCAGTGTATCTTATCGGGTTGGCGGTAGATCTTATTTTTGAAACGTTATGGGAAGTAGTGTACTGTATTGACAAATATAAAGAAACAATATCAGAACACGAAATGCTGGAACAGATGAACCTGCAGCAGCAGTTTGATAACCTGAAAGACAAAGTAAACCCCCATTTTTTATTTAATTGTTTTAACACGCTTTCTTCATTAATATCAGAGGATAAACACCAGGCTGAAGCTTTTTTAGATGAACTAAGCAAAGTGTACCGTTACCTTTTGCGAAATAACGAGGATGGAATGGCGACGGTTGAGAGTGAGGTGAAGTTTATTGAAAGTTACTTTAAGCTGCTTAAAACCAGGTATGCAGAAGGTATAAAGCTTAGTATGCGTATAGATGAAGCCTGTTATAACTACCTGCTGCCATCGCTTAGCTTACAATTGTTGGTTGAAAATGCAGTAAAGCACAACGTGGTGAACAGGCATTCACCGCTTACCATTGAGATATATACCGCGGGCGACAGTAGTATTGCTGTTACCAACAGCCTTAACCTGAAACAGGTAAACGAAAAATCAACAAAAGTGGGGCTTAAAAATATTGGGGAAAAATACAGGTTATTACAGATAAGTGGTTTTGAAGTGCAAAAGGGCGAACGGCAGTTTACTGTATTACTGCCCTTACTGGCAAAACACAGCAGCGAACGTGTTGCTGGTTTAACAGGCGGTTTTTTATAAATTTTTTGCAAGTAAAAATTTTTGGGTATGAATATTCTTATCGTGGAAGATGAAGACCTTGCAGTGAAAAAACTGCAGAAGACACTTGCGGCCGTTGATGATACGGCCGTTGTTGTGGGAATAGCAGACAGTATTAAAGGTACCGTGGAGTGGCTGAAGGTGAACCAATGCCCCGATTTGATTTTAATGGATATTGAACTGAGCGACGGGCAAAGTTTTGAAATATTCAACCAGGCCGAAATAAAAAGCCCGGTAGTATTTACCACTTCTTATGACGAGTATGCTTTAAAGGCGTTTAAAGTAAACAGTATTGATTACCTGTTAAAGCCTGTGCAGAAGGAAGACCTGGCAACAGCACTTCAAAAATTTAAAGCGCTTAAAACAGTATATGGTGGTAGCAGTGCCGATAGCCAGGCGGTAAATGTTGACAGCCTGCTGAGGGAACTGCAGCAAAAGCTTCAGCCTGCGTCATACCGCAAACGTTTCCTGGTAAAGCACGGCCAGAAGCTGGTGTCTGTTGAAATTGAGGAGATCGCTTATTTTTTTAGTGATGGCCGCCTCAACTTTTTTAAAACATTCGATAACCGCAAGTTTGTAGTAGATTATACTATGGATGAACTGGCTGCCATGCTAGACCCCGCCATATATTTTCGTATCAGCAGGGCATTTTATGTATCAGCCAAAAGCATTGAAAAGATTGATGATTATTTTGGTAACAGGCTCATTTTGGGTTTAAAACCCGGTGTTGACAAGGAAGCCCTTGTAAGCCGGGAAAAAGTAACTGACTTTAAAAAGTGGATGGGCAAATAACCGCATGGTTAGCCGTTATGCAAGCTAAACCGTAATATTATATTCTTTCATTACCCTTAATAATTCGGCCACACTCCATGCCTGTGCTATGCAACCCTTTGGGCGGTGTGGCGCATCCCCATCAAATATTTCCGGAATGGTGGTAATGTAAAATTGTTTAAGGTGCCGGGCAAAAGTTTCAATAACTGTCGCAGCCTTGCCACGGTCGTCGCTGACACGTATAACTGCATCAATGTAAGGCCCGATTAACCATGCCCAAACCGTACCCTGGTGGTACGCGCTATCGCGCTGGTATTGGTTACCCGTGTAGCTGCCAATATACCTGGGGTCAGTTGGCGAAAGACTGCGCAGCCCGGCGGGTGTATAAAGTGTTTCCGTTACAGCACGTAATATCGCTGCTGCTTTTTCTTTTTCCACCAGTGGAAACGGCAGACTTACAGCAAATAACTGGTTAGGCCGCAATGATGCATCTGCGTTGCCATTTTCGTCAATAACATCATAAAGGTATCCACCATCATACCAGAATTTTTCACTAAAATTATGCTTTGCCTTTGCAGCATTCGTGTTCATCACCTCTGCGTCATTCTGCTGGTTGTTTAATGCAAGCAGCACTGCAAAAATTTTTAAGGCATTGTACCACAGCGCCTGTATTTCAACCGGCTTGCCCATGCGCGGGGTAACTACCTGGTTGTTAACACGCGCATCCATCCATGTAAGCTGAATTCCCTTCTCACCGGCATATAGCAGACCATCAGCATCTGTATGAATATTATAGCGCGTGCCCTTGTAGTGCCAGTCAATAATATCTTTTAGTACAGGCAAAATTTCATTTAATATAAAATCCTTATCGCCAGTTACCTGCAGGTATTTATAAACAGCTATAAAATACCATAAGGTACCGTCAACATTGTTGTATTCAGGAGGCTGTCCGCCATCCTGGAAACGGTTTGGCAACATTCCTTTGCTTACGCTGCCTGCAAAGGCTATAATTATTTTCTTTGCATCCGCGTACCGTGCTGTTGAAAGGCACAGGCCGGGCAATGAAATCATCGTGTCTCTTCCCCAATCCGTAAACCAGTGATAGCCTGCAATCACAGTTTTTAAATTGTCGCCCCGTTGTACAATAAACTGGTCGGCAGCCAGTATAAGCATCCGTTGCAGGGGCGGCACTCCTTGAGTAGTAAATAAACCTTTTCTTCGTTGTTGCTCTGCCTGCAGAATTGCCTGCGCCTCTTTTCCAGAATTATCCCCGGTTGATATAACAATGCCTAATGTATCACCATCTTTCAGCTTTATCATAAAATGCCCGTGACTAAAAAGATCCTCTGTATAGTCAAGCCCGCGGGCCTGTTCAATACTATAGTTAAAATTATAAAACCAATATGGCTGCGGGTTAAAATCAGCGCCGGGTACTTTGATAAATATTTCCGGCGTGCCATCATATAATTTAACTTTTAGTATAGTGTTATTAAATTCATACCGGGTAAGTATGGTGTTGTTAGCGTGTGCCAGGTTGTGATATCCCCTTACAGAGAATAGGGGCAGCAATTGCAAAGTAAATGGGTGACTGGCTTTTATTACTTCGTACAAAATGGCCGTAGTATTCTCCCCATAAGCCATTCCAATAGTTTTTTTTAACTGTATGCCGCCTGCCTCAAACATCCAGCATGGAAATATATCTTTTGTAAATAAGGTTAAATAATTATATCCTTCCGGGTGTATTGCATTGCCGTAATTGTTGGTGCCAAGTTCAAAACGGCTCTCGCCGGTTATAAGCGTTTCCTCCAACTTGCTTACAAGGCTCATTCGCTCTGCAGGCGGCGTAATTGCCGCTACCAGTAAACCATGATAGCGCCGTGTGTTACAGCCGCTAATAGTAGAGCTGCTCCATCCGCCAAGCCCGTTTGTTTCAAGCCACTCGGCAGCGTCTTCCCCATTGTTAAATGGTAAGGAAGCAAGTATTTCGTTTTTGGCAAGTGTAATCATTATCACCCGTTTGTTGTAAAACCGGGGTAGAGTGTCATGCCGCCGTCCACAAAAATGGAAGCCCCGGTTACATAATCGCTGTCATCGCTGGCAAGCCAAACGGCCACTTTTCCTATGTCATCCGGCTGACCGATTCTTTTATATGGTATTAATGTAAGCAACTCATTTAATGCTCCCCGGGTTTCCCACGCCTGCCGGTTAATAGGTGTTTGTATTGCACCGGGACAAATACTGTTTATACGTATTTTTTTACCCGCATATTCCTGGGCAATACTCTTCATCAAAAGCATAATACCACCTTTGCTGGCCGCATAATTGGCATGGCCTGCCCAGGGAATTACTTCGTGTACACTGCTCATACAAATAATTTTACCGGCCGCCGCACTTTTTGTTTCATCAACGCCTCTTCGTAAAAATTCTTTGATGGCTTCGCGGGCGCATAAAAACTGGCCGGTAAGGTTTACATTCAGTACAAGATTCCATTGTTCCAATGTCATTTCCTCAAACGGAGCATCTTTTTGCAGGCCGGCATTATTTACCAGTATATCAACAGTGCCAAATTGGTTTATTGTGTCTGCAAACATCTGCTTTACCTGTGTTTCATTACTCACATCTGCTTTTGCCATGGCGCCCCTGCCACCTGCATCAGTAACATCTTTCAACACCGCTTCTGCTGCATCTTTCAGGTTGTCAAAAGGATAGTTAATTATTACCGTGGCTCCCGACGCAGCAAGGCTTTTAGCAACCCCTGCACCAATGCCACTGTTCGCTCCTGTTATTACGGCAACCTGTCCCTGTAATTTTTTTTCCATGTTGTTTGTTTACAAGATTATTGACAATAAATTAGCTTTTTGCAATGTTCATAGCTGTAAGCATACACAATTTTTAAACGCTTGCAGTTTTGCGCCGGCAATGGCACGTATTGCAACATCCATCAATTATAATACCAGTCATGCGACTGTAACATTCATTTTACTGTACTGGCGTTTGCCGGTTTTGTTAATTACGCTAAAGCACTATTAATGGAAGCTGCAGCAATATTTTATATTGCATGGCATCCTGTTCGGTTGTTAGTTTATAATTGTCGCTATACAGCCCATGCAGCCGCCTTTCAATACCCTTAATTTCAAGACTTGTAGGCCTTGAGTATGTATTTTTTATGCTTTGCATTGAATTTGTTACTTCGAGGTTAAGCACCTTATCCTGTATTTGAATATTTATTTTTATAAATGATTTTCCTGATGCAGCAACAGCGCCATGTTTAAATGCGTTTTCTATAAACGGTATAAGTATTAATGGCGTAAGCATGCAATTCTCTTTCCTG
The DNA here is from genome assembly GCA_035547455.1 of Chitinophagaceae bacterium. Classification (GTDB taxonomy): domain Bacteria; phylum Bacteroidota; class Bacteroidia; order Chitinophagales; family Chitinophagaceae; genus JABDFW01. Next base: position 9,065 of record DASZUX010000328.1, on the reverse strand, counting down.
TAAAAATTGCTGTAATTGTATTCCACGCTGCAATAACCGGCTACGCGGTCTTCTTCAAAAGCAATATAGCTTTCAATAAAAGCTAATTCATCTTCAAGAGCTACTAACTCCCTTGTATAACTCTCAATATGATAGCGCATTATTTTTGAAATCTCCAGCATAAGCTCCGGCACATGTGATGGTTCGGTTAAACTTATTGAATGAAGTCGGTTAAAGGTGTTGCGCAGAAAATTAGGATTAAGCTGTGAGTGAAGCAGCTTTAATTCCATTTCATTTATTTCAATTTGCAGCGCGCTTCTTTTCTTTCCCTCGTCGTATAATTGTATCAATATAAAAGTGCCTAAAATGGCAACAAGGCTTAAAAGGCAGGTGCAAAAAAGATATATATAAACAACAGGTTTGCTTACTTTAAGAAGGTCTATCCATTTATTTAACCAATCCAGGCTGGTAAAATAAAGCATGCCGGAAAACACCATGGCAAGTGCAATACCGCTGAATATGTAAATAACATATTTTTTTCTAAAAAAAAGGGGCAGTATTATAAACCGGTGCGCAATGGCATGGATGTATAGTATTGAAAAATATACAAGCGCCTGTAATGCTGCATTAAAGCTGTTAATATTTTGCCAACCGTTTAAAGTAATTAAAATAAACGATGCGGCAAGCACCAGTACTTCCTGCACCCATTTTATTTCAATAAACTTTTTTGCCATTGCAGTAGAATAATTAAAAGCAAAATACAACATGCTGCGTTATAATATAGCTGCATAAGGCAACAAAAATTTTTGTTATATGGATAATTATGTACATTCACGATGCTTATGAGAGCCTGGCCGAAAAACCTACTCGAAAACCGGTTGCTGCAGGAAGTACTGATATTCGGTATTTTATTTGTATTGCTTACATTAAACACGTGGACGTCTGTCGGGTCATTTGAAGACGCCACAAAATCAGTTATTTATTTTTCTGTCTTCTATATTCATGCACAGATACACAGGTTTATACTTTTGCCAATGCTTGACAGGCGAAAAAATTATGTTATATACAGTTGTATTACCCTCATTTTAATATTAGCTTTTTCCTGGTTGTTGTATGTTACCAACGATTACTGGTTTAATAAAAAGTATGGTCCTTTACTGGGCAACCCTTTACTTATCTATTTTTTTCTTGCCGGTACTTGTACGCTTAGCTTAATAGCAATGCTGGTGCCTTTTCTTTTGCTTAAGCATTTCAACCGGCAAAGAAAGCTATACTCAGTACAACTGGCCCTGCATAAAGTAGAATTAAAAATGCTTCGTTCCCAGCTGAACCCGCATTTTTTGTTTAATGCTTTTAATAACATATATGGATTAAGCCTGAAGGAGCAGCAAAAAGTGCCTGGCCTTATTGCCCATGTTTCAAAACTTATGGGATATATAATTGAGAACAGCAATAAGGACTGGATACCCCTTGAAGGAGAACTTGAATTTATTGAAAGTTATATAGCGCTTGAAGAAGAACGCCTTGGTAAAAGATGCGATATAAGGTACGAGTATGAGAACACCGATGCAGGCACGCATTATTTTATTGCACCCCTTATTCTCGTTTCTTTTATTGAAAATGCTTTTAAGCATGGTACGCACAGCCTTGCAAACTCGTTCGTTCATATTTCAGTAGCCGTAAAAAGAAAAAGCTTTTTAATAAAAGTGGTAAACTCAACGGCGCCAGATAATGTAACACAACCGGGCAACGGTATAGGCATAAATAATACCAGGCAAATACTTGATATGATATATCCTGACAAATACCTGTTAACCACCGCAAAAGACGAAGGGAAATATACTGTTTGCTTAACTTTGCCGCTAATACTGCAGAAAAATGCCGAACAAGATAAAATGCATGGTGGTTGATGATGAAGAAGCTGCGCACTATGTTTTAATTGATTACATTAATTATGTTGACAGGCTTGAAGTAGAAGCCCAGTGTTACAATGCGCTTGAGGCAATTAATTACCTGCACCTTCACAAAATTGACCTTATATTTCTTGATATTAATATGCCAGGCCTGTCCGGGTTCGATTTTTTAAAAACACTTACCAAGCCCCCTGCAATTATATTCACTACTGCTTACCAGCAATATGCCCTGGAAGGATATAATTACGGTATTGTTGATTATCTTACAAAGCCTATTGAGTTTTCCCGGTTTCTGAAAGGGGTGGACCGGTATCTTTTTTTATACGCTGACCGGACCCCGGGAGATTCGCCGGGCCCTGTAGCTAACACGGTTGACTTAAAGGTTGACAGTGAAATAGTTACGATAAAGGTTGACGACATTATTTATACCCAAAGCCTTGGCAATTATGTAAAAGTATTTACTGCAAACCGGGTATATGTATGCTCTGTAACTACAACTGAACTTGAAAAACGCCTGCCCGCTGAAAAGTTTACACGTATTCATAAATCCCACCTTGTAGCTATAAAACGTGTAGAAGAATTATTGCCTGCATCTCTTATGATTGATGGCAAGGAACTGCCTGTAGGCATAACCTATAAAAGAAACCTTGCTGATAAGTTTAAATAGGTACAAATAAAATGAGGCTCTTAGAGAAGAGCCTCTTTAAGCGGAGGTCCCCATCCGCTTATGAGACAAAAAGGTTATAGTTATTTTTTTAAAACGTATTTAATGCGCAGGCATTCTATTGCTCACTAATAAACTTATGCAAATAAAAGCAGAAATATCATTAGCAAAATGTGGCAAATGCGTAATAAAATATAAAAATGACAAGCGTATTTATCAATGATAAATTAAGTTTATAAGTGATGATTTTATGTAGTCATTATTGTGCTTTGTTTTTAGTTTGCTAAAAGTGTTGGTTATAGTTTTATGCCTCCTATTATCAAATAATAACTAATAACCAAACGTTTTTGCTTATGAAAAGAAGATTCGAGGGCTTGCAATTACGGGTATGTACGTTGCTGCTCTTTGTTCTGTTGTCTGGTACATTGCTTGCCCAGAGAAAAGTTACCGGCACAGTAATTTCAGCCAAAACAAACACTCCGCTCTCATTTGCTACGGTAACAGTTAAAGGAACAAATGTGGCCACGGCTACAGATAACAATGGGAATTTTACCATTACCGTTCCTGCCGGAAAAGAAGTTTTAACCGTTTCATCTGTGGGGTATGCAGACCAGGATGTTACGGTTGGCTCAGGCCCCCTGACAGTTGCTTTACAGGAAAGCACCTCTACACTTAACGAAATAGTTGTAACAGGGTATACTTCACAGAAAAAGAAAGACCTTACAGGTAGCGTTGCCGTAGTGGATGTTGCAAACATGAACAAGGTGCCTACCGGGTCAATTGAAAACCAGTTACAGGGCCAGGCTGCCGGTGTAAGCGTTATTAGCTCAGGCCAGCCGGGTGAAGAGCCGCAGATAATTATACGCGGTGTAAATACGCTTAATGGCAGCAATGCCCCCTTGTATGTTGTTGATGGTGTGCCAACCGGCAATATTTCAGACCTTAACCCGCGCGATGTTGAGTCGCTGCAGGTGTTAAAAGATGCGGGCGCAGCTACCATTTACGGCTCGCGTGCAAGTAACGGTGTTGTCATCATTACCACTAAACGTGGCAAAGGCAAAGCTACCGTTAGCTATGATGGTTATTATGGCACGCAAAGGGTAGCAAGAGGAAACCCATATAACTTGCTTGACCCGCAGGGAAATGCCGATTTGGAATGGATGGCTTTGTCAAGGGCGCATCAGGATAACCCCAACATATTGGTACAGGACCCGGAATATGGCAGTGGCGCTACGCCTGTATTGCCTGATTATATATTCCCTGTAGGCGCACATGAAGGTGATGCATCAGTAGATCCGTCATTATACTATGTAAACCCTAATTACACTAACCCTAATGACCCTACCACTTTTTACCGCATAGTAAAAGCTAACAAACAGGGTACTGACTGGTATCATGTTGTTAATAAGGACGCTCCTACTCAAAACCACAATCTTACAGTAAGCGGCAGCAGCGATATAGGCCGTTATTTCTTCGGACTTAACTATGTTGACCAGGAGGGTACTGTAATTAATACATTTGAAAAAAGGTTTGCCATTCGTGCGAATACTTTGTTTAATATAGGCAAACATATACGTGTGGGCGAAAACCTTAGCTATACTGTTACCAATAACCCCCAGATAGGAGCTTTGCAGGAAGGCGGCACAATAGGTTACTCATACCGTGAAATGCCGATAATACCTGTGTATGACATTAAAGGAAATTTCGCAGGTAACTTTGGTACCCCGCTGGGTAACTCGTTAAACCCTTATGCTACTGCATACAGGACCCGCGATAATAAGGGATTAGGCGCCAGGTTGTTTGGTAATGTATTCGGCGATGTTGATATCATTCCAAGCCTTACCTTCCATACCAGCTTCGGCGGTGAAAACTACTCTGGTTATTCTCATTATTTTAATTACCCTACATACGAAAATACTGAAAACACCACTTCAAATACTTATGGCGAAGGATCATGGTGGGGATATAACTGGACATGGACCAACACCCTTACTTACCATAAAGTATTTGGTAAACATGATGTTCAGTTGCTTGTTGGTACAGAGTCGTACAACGAATCAAATGAAAATGTTGGCGGGTCAACAACTAACTATTTTTCTTTCGACCCCAATTTTACTACTTTAGGCAGCGGTTCCGGTGCTCCTGGTAACTACAGCGGAAGAAGCTACCTGAGCCTTTGGTCGCAGTTTGCTAAATTAGATTACCAGTTTAACGGCAAATATATTTTAAGTGCAACAATCCGCCGTGATGGTGCCTCCCAGTTTAGCGAGAACAACAAATATGGCTACTTCCCGTCTGTAACAGCAGGCTGGCGTATATCACAGGAAAACTTCATGAAAGATATTGCATGGATAAGCGACCTGAAAATACGTGGCGGCTGGGGTGTAATGGGTAACCAGAAACCGTTAAACAGCGACAACCAGTATGCTACATTTAACAGCGACAAAAACGCTTCTTATTATGATATAGGCGGTACTAATAATACCATAGTACAGGGCTTCCGTACCGGCCAGGTGCCTAACCCCGATGCTAAATGGGAAAAAGATAATAACACCAACATAGGCTTTGACGCCACATTGTTTAAAAACAAACTGGACATTACTTTTGACTGGTATAACAAGAACATACAGGACATGCTGTACCAGGTGCCTTTGCCCGCAACAGCAGGTAATGGTACTGCACCCTTCGTGAATATCGGCTCTATGAAAAACACCGGTATTGACCTGGGTATAACCGGTCACTTTAACCTTGCCAAAGATTTAAGGCTGGATGCGGGTCTTACCGTTACCCAGTACAAAAACACGATTACCCACGAAACAAATGGTTCTGACTACTTTTTGCTTGATGGCAGGCGTTTTGGCCAGGGCTTTATCATGAACCAGGTAGGCCATGCTACAAGCCAGTTCTACGGGTATAAAATTGCAGGCTTCTTCAATACCCAGGGCGATGTAGATGCTGCGGATGCCTATGCTAAAAAAGTTACAGGAAACGCTGGTGCTACTTACGAACAGGATGAAGCTGTAGGCCGCTTTAAATATGTTGACGTAAATGGTGATGGTGTAATAACTGATGCTGACAGGACCTTCCTTGGCAGCCCGCACCCTGATTTTACTTATGGCATTACAATAGGCTTAACCTACAAAAACTTCGACTTTAGCGCATTCTTCTACGGTACCCAGGGCAATAAGATTTGGGACCAGATGAAATACTGGACCGATTTGTATCCCACATTTACCGGCGCAAAAAGCTACTCAGCTTTATACGATTCATGGACACCAACACACATGAATGCTGCTAACCCAGAAGTTGACAGCAGGGCTTTCTTCAGCACCACAACACCTCCTACTTCTTACTACGTGGAAAACGGTTCATATTTGAGGTCTAAATACATGATACTTGGTTATACTTTCGACAAAAATCTTCTTAACAAAGTAGGTATTTCAACCCTGAGGGTATATGTACAGGCTACAAACCTGTTTACTATTACTAAATACCCGGGTGTTGATCCTGAAATTGGTAGTGTAAATACCGGAGTTACTGATTACGGTATTGATGAAGGCGCTTATCCGCACACTAAGCAGTTCATATTTGGTCTAAACGTTAAATTCTAACCGGGTAAAAATTAAAAAAGTATAACAATGAAATCATTACGTATAATTATACCGGCAGCTTTAATAACTACTGCTACGGTACTATATTCCTGCAAAAAAGATTTTCTTGTCCACACCCCGCAGGGGTCATTGAGCGCAGACGTTTTGGCCACTCCTGCCGGTATAAACGGCCTGTTAATCGGCGCTTATGCTGCACTAGACGGGCAGGATTTAGGTAACGCCAACCCATGGTCATCTTCAGTAAGTAACTGGATTTGGGGTAGCGTTGTTGGTACTGATGCTTCAAAAGGAAGTTATAGTGGTGACCAGCAGATTATGAACGAAATCTTCAATTATAGCGAAACGGCCAGCAATACTTTTTTTGAAGATAACTGGAAAGCATGTTATGAAGGTATCAGCCGCTGTAACAATGTGCTGTCGGTGTTACCTAATGTTACCGGTCTTTCGGACGCAGACTCTAAGAATATAGAAGCCCAGGCTAAGTTTTTGAGAGGCCATTACTATTTTGAGTTAAAAAGGTGCTACAACATGGTGCCCTGGATTGATGAGACCACTACGGATTATAACCAGCCTAACGACCAGGATATATGGCCTAAAATTGAAGCCGATTTTGAGTTTGCAGCTCAAAACCTGCCCGAAACACAGGCGGATTTAGGCCGTGCCAACAAATGGGCTGCTGTATGCTACCTTGGCAAAACTTATTTGTATGAGCATAAATACACTGATGCGCAAACACAGTTTGATGATGCTATTGCAAATGGCGAAACAGCTAAAGGCGTTAAATACGATTTGTTTACCAACTTTGAGGATAACTGGCGTCCTGAGGACGAGGGGATAAGCCCGGAAGCTGTGTTCCCGGTTGAAATGGCTGCAAACGTTGGTACAAACTCAATTGACAACGCCAACTATGGGGATATGCTTAACTTCCCTTACGGCAGCAGCCCCTTTGGTTGCTGCGGTTTCTTCCAGCCGAGGATTGACCTGGTAAATTCCTTCAGAACAGATGCTAACGGATTACCGTACCTGGACAACTATAATGATCATCCTGTTAAAAATGACCGCGGGCTTCTTTCTTCTGATGCGTTTACTCCTGATACCGGCAACCTTGACCCAAGAGTTGACTGGACAGCAGGCAGGCGTGGATTACCTTTCCATGACTGGGGAATTCACCCGGGTGCAGACTGGATTCGCGACCAGAACTATGCAGGTCCTTATGCCAACAAAAAGAATATCTACTGGCAGGCAACACCACAATACCATGATGCTTCATCATGGGCGCCGGGTTCTGCTATTAACTATCTTGTAATCCGTTTTGCTGATGTGTTACTGATGAACGCAGAATGCCATGCACAAAACGGTGATTTAAGCGGCGCTGAAGATATGGTGAATAAGGTGCGTAACAGGGCTGCCAACAAATCCGGCTGGTTGTATAAATATAAAGATAACAGCAAACCGTTAGACGGCTTCTCTACAACACCGGCTGCCAATTATGCTATTAGCCCTTACCCGGCTGGATATTTCTCATCAAAAGACGTTGCTTTAAAAGCAATTTATTTTGAACGCAAACTTGAACTGGCAATGGAAGGCCACCGCTTTTTTGACCTTGTTAGGTGGGGTATTGCAGAGCAGACTATCAATACCTTTATCGCATACGAAAGCCAATACGAGAATGATATTTCTCCGTCCACAAAGTTCAAGGCACCAACTAATAACTATTTCCCGATACCACAGAACCAAATTGATATTACTACCGTTAATGGTACACCCACTTTAACACAAAACCCGGGTTATTAAGATTAGTTATTTTGTTTTATAAAGAAAGGGGAAGTATTTTACTTCCTCTTTTTTGCTTAATGATTACTTATGCGGCGTAATTGTTTGTTTGCAGCCATTGTAATACTCTTTTGTTCATGTGGTAATAAAAGCACGCTTTTCCAGGTAGTTTCTCCGGGTTACTCCGGTATTCACTTTGCCAACAATATTACAGAGAACGACAGCATGAACATGCTTGATTACGAATACCTGTATAACGGGGCAGGCGTAGGTATTGGTGATTTTAACAGGGATGGTAAACCCGATATTTATTTTGCCGGTAATATGGTAAGCAATCGCCTTTACCTTAACAAAGGCAATATGAAGTTTACTGATATAACTGAAAGCAGCGGAACAGGGGGCGAAGGCAAATGGTGCAATGGTGTAGCTGTAGTGGATATAAATAATGACGGCTGGCCGGATATATTTGTAAGTACATCTTACAGCAGCAACCCGGAAAAAAGAAAGAAAATATTATACATTAACCAGGGGCTTAATAATAACGGCATACCCACGTTTAAAGATGAAGCAGCAGCGTATGGACTTGATGATACCTGCTACTCAACAATGGCAGCTTTTTTTGATTATGATAATGACGGTGACCTTGATATGTTTTTACTGGTGGCAAACAAGCAGCAAACCAAAAACAGGGCGGCTGGCGGAATGAGCGTTGCAGGCGACACATCTCTTAATAATATAAGCCGCCTGTATAGAAATGATTGGGATAGTGCAAGACATCATGCAATATTTACAAATGTTACCGGGGCAGCAGGCATAAATAAAGCTGGGTATGGCCTTGGTGTAAATATTACAGATATTAATAAAGACGGCTGGAAGGACATTTTGGTAAGCAACGATTATGTGTCCCGCGATTTGCTTTGGATAAACAACCACGATGGAACTTTTACTGACAAGTCTGCAGAATATTTTAAACATACCAGTTTTTCTGCCATGGGTAATGATGTGGAAGATATTAATAATGATGGTTTGTGTGATATTATAGAACTGGATATGAATGCGGCTGATAACTATCGTAAAAAAATGATGACTGGACCGGTTAATAATAACCTGAATACCCCGGGGAAT
>DASZUX010000327.1:0-6592 GCA_035547455.1 Chitinophagaceae bacterium | reverse complement strand
AAAGGAGGGTGTACTCTCAAATCCAGGGCAATGCCGCTAAAATCCCGGGTTAAAGGGGTAAACTGGCTTTTGGCCCATAACAATTTTTGCCGGGTACGTAACCTTTTACTGCCTGGCAGGTATACAAAATATGCAGCGGCAACAGGTATAGTGGCAGGTTGCAGAAAAACCGGCCAGGGAGGCGTATGAATACGAACCGGAAGGGCTTGAATAAATGCGAATGCCGCCTGTTGTATGAAAATAAAGGGCAGCAAGGAATTTCCTGTTTAATTTATTTAAACAATAAGATATGTTTAAAAATTATTTTAAAACTGCACTCAGATATTTCTGGCGCCAAAAATTTTTGTCGTTGGTAAATGTTACCGGGCTTGCCATAGGCATCAGCGCTGCCATTGTTATATACACGCTGGTATCGTATGAATTGAACTTTGATAAATTTGAAAAAGATAACAGCCGTATTTACCGCGTTGTTGCCAATTATACTTTTTCCGGTGTGCCTTATAAGGACGCCGGTGCCCCTTATCCAATGGCCAACGCTGTCAGAAACAAAGTGGCGGGTGTTGAAACAGCCGCGCCATTTGTATTGATGCAGGGTGGCTTTAACGGGATAACGGTAACCGTACCGGAGCAAAAGGGCTTGGCGCGTGAACAGTTTTTCAGGCAGGAGCACGTTATTTTTGCGGGGGAAGATTATTTCAACCTTGTTCAATATAAATGGCTTGCCGGTTCACCCGGAACATCTTTGCGGCAGCCATATCAAACTGTATTAACGCTGTCAAATGCCAGAGTATATTTTCCGGCTCTGTCCGTACAGGAAATGATCGGCAAGGAGGTTTATTTTAATGATAAGGTAAGAACGACTGTCGCAGGCATTGTCCAGGATATTGAAGCGAATACTGATTTTACTTTTAAAACATTTATCTCCATCAATACGCTTGAAACAACAGCGTTAAAGCCACGATCGTGGACGGTATGGAACAGCACTGACCCGGGATCGCAATTATTTGTAAAGCTTGCGCCGGGCGTTCCCCCTACGGCTGTTGGTGCACGGGTTACAAAACTTGTTGCAAAATATTACCAGGAAAAAAATCCGAATGTTACAACAACCTATTTATTACAACCTTTAAGCGATATACATTTTAATGCAGCATATACTAATTTTAATGAGCACGTAACCAGTAAGCCAACGCTGTACGGGTTATCGGCCATTGCGGTATTTTTACTGCTGCTGGCAGCTATCAATTTTATAAACCTCACTACAGCACAGGCCGCACAAAGGGCGAAGGAAATAGGGGTAAGAAAAGCGATCGGGAGCTCAAAAAAACAACTGATGCTGCAATTTTTAGGAGAAACATTTTTGCTTACCCTTACGGCGGCAATATTATCTGTGGGGTTAACGCCATTGTTGCTTAAAATATTTGCAGGGTTTATACCGCAAGGGGTTCATTTCAGCCTGCTACGGCAACCAGGCATCCTGTTGTTTTTATCAGGGCTCGTAATTGGCATGAGCCTGTTATCCGGGTTTTACCCTGCCCTGGTTTTGTCATCATTCAACCCTGTGCTGGTACTGAAAAAAAATATATTTGCGGGCAAGGGCTCACCAGGCAGTGCATCGCTGCGTAAAATACTAACCGCTGCACAGTTTGTTATTGCGCAGGTGTTTATTATAGCAACTGTTATTGTAGCAAGGCAAATACATTACGAACTTACGGCTGATATGGGTTTTAAAAAAGATGCCATAATATATTTTGACACCAACTATAGCGACCCAACTGGAGGCAACCGGAAATTTAATTTGCGCGAAAAGGTAGCAGCTATACCTGGCGTGGCCATGGTTAGCCTGTCGAACTCGCCAGCCTCAAACGATGGTGGCTTAAGGGCTACTTCTCTTAAATATAAAAATGGTACTAAGGAAATTTCCACACAGGTTAAAGTAAAATTCGCCGATACTAATTATATAAGGCTTTATCAAATTAAATTGCTGGCAGGCGCCAACCTGCCAAACAGCGACACTATAAAAGGCATACTTATAAATGAAACCTATGCCAAAGCACTTGGCTTTACAGACCCGCACCAGGCCATTGGAAAGTTTATTGAATGGGACGATTGGGGTGTTGGCAATGTACCTGTTGCAGGCGTCTTGCAGGATTTTCATTTACGGTCGCTTCACGAAGAGATAAGCCCTATGGTAATAGCCAGCCGTGCTAACGAACACCTGGTATTTAACATAGCGTTACAACCCCAGGCAGCCGGTAGTAATACATGGAGCGCTACTATTGCAAACATACAAAAAGCCTTTAAACAGGTTTTCCCGGACGACGACTGGCACTATAGCTTTATGGACGACACTATTGCCAGGTATTACAGCACTGAAAAAAACATTTCTGCTTTGCTTGCATGGGCTACTGGATTATCTGTATTTATCAGTTGCCTCGGCCTGGCCGGCCTGGTTATTTATGTTACCAATCAACGGGCAAAAGAAATGAGCATACGCAAAGTTGTTGGTGCTACGGTAACTCAACTTGTTATCTTACTCTCAAAAGATTTTTTAAAGCTTGTTGTTGCGGCCTTTGTTATAGCCGTGCCTGTTGCATGGTATTTAGCGGGTACCTGGCTTCAAACCTTTGCGTACAGAACGCCATTAAGCTGGTGGGTATTTGCATCGGGCGGCGCAATAATGCTGGTAATAGCATTTATTATTTTAAGTGTGCGTACTTTTAGAGCTGCCATTGCAAACCCTGTTAAAAACTTAAGGGCAGAATGATTTGCCAGCCGGGCTTTATTGACCTGCCTGGCTTTAAAATAACTCACCGCCCCGGTTGGGCTGCGAAAGCGCTTTGTTAAACGAGGATTGCAAATTCCTGATGGGTTTCGGGATTGCAAATCCCTAAGAGCGAATAAATTGAAAAATAATTAACAAGGATGAAGAGGGGGAGATTAAGTACGAGGTACGAAATTGCAAGTACGAAGTAAATGATAAAGGGGATAAGATAGATTGGCAATGCACGTTGCTATTACGGGCCCTATGGCCTATTAAAACGTGATATGCTGCACGTAATTACAGAACTGCCGCCACCATTTTTAATGTAACATTATTTACGGGTGAATAAAATTTATATCCTCACCCCCCGTTCACCAAAAAATGTACAATCCTGCAGGCTGTACCGGCGCTGGCTGCATTTTTATCGCCGCTCATGCGCAGTTTTAAAATGTGGCGGCCATTTTTAAAGCCGTTACCAAACAACACATACCAGGGCAGGTGCAAAAAGCTGCTCCATTGGGTATAGAGGTCTATCTTTTTCCAGGCTGCGTCATCAATGCTGTATTCCACTATACCGGCGTCCCTGCCGGAAATTACAGCCATACCCACCGCCGTGCCTGTAAACGGCAATTGCAGTACAGCGCCCGGCTGCGTGGTAACCAGCATGGGTACATGTACAAAACCGTCGCGTGTGGCAAGGCCATCTTCCGGCACCCAATTTTGCACCAACTGCCAGCCGTTTTTATATGCAGCATTGGTTATATTATAGTAGCGCCCCTTATTAAGATTGTTTTTGCTTATGGGTGCAGGTAATGCTTCAGCGGCCCGGGGTATGGCGCTACTATTAAAGCTTAAGGCTAAAAGCTGTTTAATGGTTTCAAAATACAGTTCCTGCCCATAGGGCGCGGGGTGCACATCTTTAAAATCATCCTGCCACGTAAATTCTTTATGCTGTATTTTATCGTACACTTCTTTTGCCAGGTTGATGGACGGCAGGTTATAATGGGCAGCCAGCATTTCCTGGTTGGCTACTTCCGCAGGGGTAATACCTTTTGCATAATCGCTGTTCTTATCCGGGTCGGCAAAAGCCATCATAATAATATCCATACCGGGGTTGGCCTTTTTTGCATGGCGGATTATGCCTTCCAGCATATTAACCTGCGTTGCGCTGTCAGTGCCGTTTACACGGTCGTTTACGGCAGCTTCTACAAATAACAGGTCAATTTTGCCGGAATCTAATACATCCTGCTGCAACCTGAACGCGTGCGGCAGGCTGCCCAGCGAAGGAATGCCCGCGGCAATAAAATGAAACTGCGTTGCCGGGAAACACTCCCGCAAGTAAGCGCACACCTTATTGCGCCAGCCGGGATTATACGTTATTGAGCCGCCTAAGAACGCTACTGTTGCCTGCCTGTTATTAACGATTGTTGTATGTGCGTGGGGTAAACCGCCCCTTACGGTTACATAATTAGTATAATGCAGCGGCTGTTTAACAGGGTAACTGTTTTGCAAAATCATACCCGCCCAAACACCCGGGTGCTCAATAGGAAAATGATGCCCCTGCAACTGCTGCGGGCCGGCCGTTACCGGGTATATATATGCAGGGCCGCCCAGGGCCACGTAGTTACGCAACAGCGGGGTGGTATTTTCCGCCGAAGGAGCCAGCCTATCATCAAAGCCTGTTATGTGGTACACCGGTACTTTAAAAGCCGCCAGCCCTTCAAGGTGGTCAATGGGGTTATCGCCGTAAGCCATTGCCTGCGCTTCAGTAAAGCCATATACCTGTTTCAGTTGCACCCACAACGCACTGTCGCCTGGGCTTTTCAGCTTACCACCGGGCCAGCTTTTAATGTCGCACACCGGGGCTTCGGCATACAGGGCCGTTACCTTATCAGGGTTGCGTTTGGCCCAGGCATATTCATACAGTCCGCCACGGCTTACCCCTTCCATAGCGCATTTAAACGCAAAGCCCTGCACGGTGGTTAAATAGTTATACAGCATATCATACACCTGCATGGCGGCAGGGCTGCCATACTGGTTATCAATACTCAAATACACCACGTACATGCCTTTGGTGAGCAGTATGCTGTCCATATCCGTATGCCAGCCGGGGAAGGAGGTGCGCCATATCCACGGTTTGCCCGGCAGCGGACTGGCAGGACTTACATAATACGCATGGTAACCATTAACAGTAAAGTTGGTTTGCAGAAAACCCTTCCATTTACCGGCGGGCTGCGGTATTATTTGCTGGGCGCGTGGTGCAAGAAATAACAAAACGCAAGCGATGATAAGAACAGGCCGGCAGTGCATAGTATAATGGTTAATGGCTGAAGCGAATATAAAGGTTTTGCGGGAGGGATGAGCACGCGGGGGTACAGTCCCGCAGCGTTATGCGGCACGGGCGAACTTCGGGAGTGGGGAAGACTTGCGTGGGTGGACGGTTATTACTGCTGTCTGCTCTTGTTAATTTGTTCCCGCGCCAACATTTTCAATACCCAGGCTGTTTATATCAATTTTAAAATATAATTGCACGTTTCTATTGTTTTCTACCTGGTGCCCTGTTTCAAAACAGTCAAGGTTTATTGTCTTAACAAAATATTTGCCTGTAACGGTATCTTTAATATATGAATATTCATCATTAAATGTTAGAGACTTGGGTACGATCTTGGAGACCCTGTCTGCCTTCCAATTCCGGGAGTGATATAAATCTTCTACACCCTTTCTGATGTCAGCGACATCTCTTTCGAGGGTGTATTTCATGTTTACTACTGCATAATCATTTTTACTCACAAGCATTTCCCCAATAAAATAGCCGAATGATGTATGTGTATTTATACCCCAAAATAATGCGTAATATGGGCTTCGGGGTTTGAAACTTATACGGTATACAGGGCCATATATTTCATCCTGGTAATGTCCTAACAATTTAAAATTAAAATTTTCACTTCTCGTTTTGCCTATGATTACCCCCTTTCTTATAATATCATAACGGTCTGCTATCATTTCTAAAAATAATTCGGGAACGCCAATTAAATTTAAAAAATCAGCATCATAATTAGCCGTATCTGAGCGCAACATCCATGTTTTAGCTAAGGTTGAAGTTTGGTCTCCGAAATAATGCCGCCTGAGCAAATGTGTTACTTCCCCTTTTAGGGTGTCATAATTACGCGTTAATGTATAAATATTAAATGTTTGGTCAAAAGAAGGGCTTCCATAATTTTTCTCCATGTTCTTATTAACCCTTTTTATAATCCTGTCTGCATTTTTTTCAATTTTGGCAGCAACAGTAACGCCTGGCAACAGGTTGCTGTTAGGTTTAAGACGAAATACATTAGTTTGGCCGGCAACCAACCGGCAACTTTGGTGCAGGTATCCAACTGCAGACAACAGAACATTTGCATTTACATACTGTGACGCAATGTCAAATTCGCCTTTTTCGCTGGACATCATGGTCAAGCTGCCAGAATTTCTGGAAAGCGTAATTTTTACAAACGGGATGGGCTCATTTGTTATGGAGTCAACAATGTCTCCTTTTATGCTTCCTAAAGAGTCTTGTAATACTGGTTCAGTTTTAACCTTTCCCTTGTCAGGGGCTGGCGCACCGGCTGATTTATTTGACTGACATCGGCATGCAATTACGCAGAAAATAAAAGAGCAGCAAAAAAACAGGGGTTTAACAAGAGATAAGAATTTGCTTTTTCTTAATTTACGCATAAAAATTTATTCAGTCATTAGCAAGGCCAAAAATGACACCCTTTGCAGAAATGAATAATAATTGGGCGGGTGTTAATTGGGTGTACACGCTTTTAACAATAGCAGCCTGAAAAGAAT
>DASZUX010000326.1:0-4240 GCA_035547455.1 Chitinophagaceae bacterium | reverse complement strand
TTTCGTTATACACTTTTGCGGCGCTGTTATAATAGTTTACGTTACCGCTGCTGTCAATACTATAAGGCAGCTTGCCAAAATTGGTTTTGGTAATGGCTATGCTTTTGCGGCTTAGCTTGGTAAAATTGCGGCTTTCAAACCCGCCATACTGGTTTAAAAAATGCAGGGTGAAGGAGGTATGCACGCCCTCGCACGTTAGGGTAAAGGTATATACAACGCCACCGTTTAGCTGTACAGTGTAATATGTTGTATTTGCGTTTATAAGCCCTGTGCTGGCTGCATTAATGGCATTAGGCGCAACATTTAGTATTTGCAGGTTATACGCCGCGCCGGGGGTTATAGTGCCGTTATACGTGCCCTGCAGGGTTGTGCCGGCATAGGCCTTTACCTGTATAGCTATGCCTGTGGTGCTTGTAGGGAAGTATGGCAGGAAACTGTATGCATCCCCACTGTTTATAAAGTTTTGTACCGGCCGGTTGGTGGCCACTTTATCAGTAAATGCAGCAAGACTGGTTGTAACACCTGCCATACGGCCATTGTAGTGGTTAAAAAAGGTGCGTTGGCTATCTATCAAAATAAAATCACCTGTATTGGCAGGGTCAGGGTTAGCTACAGGATATTCATTACCGCCATACTCCTCGTTAAATGCTGCTGTTACGTTTACAAAAAACTCGTTAGCACCAGTTTGCTGGGCTGCAACAGCGCTGGCTGAAGGATTAAAAACACTGGTTACATAGTTGCGTATTATATCGCCCAGGTTAAATACACCAAAATAAGTACCGGGCTGCGGCACTACGGCAACACGGGCCACAATGCTGCCGCCGATAATTACATACGCCACATACTTATAGTCAGGGTATGTTGAGTGGTCGGTATCTGCGGGCAGGCCGCTTTGATATACTACCCAAATAAGGTCGCCATGGGCGCTGTAATAGCTGCCGGGGGTTGATTTTATGGAAAATGACATGTGTGATTTTTATTTTTTTGTTTTATATAATCAGGATATATCGCCCTTACAGGGCTTGGTAAACATCAAACCTATTTTTAACCGATGGGTTGAAACCCATCGCTATGATATACCGCCCCGCTGGGGCTGTGCTTGGTGTGTACATAACTTACCGATGGGTTGAAACCCGTCCGAACGTGCCGGTATGGACGGCAATTTATCCGGGCGGGCCCATCGCTATGATATACCGCCCCGCTGGGGCTGTGCGTGGTGTGTACATAACTTACCGATGGGTTGAAACCCGTACGAACGTGCCGGTATGGACGCCAATTCATCCGGGCGGGCCCATCGCTGTAATATACCGCTCCGCTGTGCCTTACATTCTGCCTGGCACAACCCTCATCGTTCTTCCCATGAACCATTAACTATGCGCTATGAACCTTCACTACCATGGACTATTGACTATTGACCACGGCCTAATACCCCCTACACCAGCAGTTCAATAATATCTGCCGCCACCGCGTTGCCGAGTATGCCGGGCATTTGCTGCTGAACGGCCTGCATAGCTTTACCTGCAAAGCCTGTGGGCGTTATGCCTTTTTGCAGCACGCTGCGGGCTATGGCAAAGGCAAGGCTTTGCCGGCTGCTTATGCTGTTTTGTTTGGCGGCCATAGCATGCACCGTGGTTTTGCCGGTACGCGCTGTTATGCTTTTGGTACGCATCCACGCCATTATGCTGCTTACCATTTGCTGCGATGGCATGTTTGCTTTAAAACTATATTGCCCTGCGCCGCCCTGTGTGCCGCGCACGCCTTTATCCAGGTAGTTAAAATACTCAAGCGCAGTAATGGGTATTAATATACTGCTGCCGGTTATTACGGGTGGCAGTATTTTTATTGAGCTTACCAGCCTGCCGGTAGCATCGTGCCCATCCTGCTGCAGGTTGGTAATACACTTGTTAACATACGCCTCTGCCAGCTTTTGCATGGCGGCGGTGGTTTGCGTGGGCGTAAACTGTTTTACATTTGCGGGCATCAGCTATTCCTCCATCGTTTTGTCAGTTCTTTTTCGTGTTGTGCTTTTGCCTTTAAATAGGCAAGGTCGTTAAGCACCTGTATTACAGGCAGCTCCCAGGTTTCGTCCATGGTTAAACGCTCAAACTCTGCCACTTCGCGGGTTGAATAAATCCAGCCATAGCGTTGCGCGAAATATCTACCAGCTTCTCCGCCTGCTCCTTCGTAATCTTGTTCTCCTTCATCATCTCCGCTACCAAATAATCCTTTATAGCTGCTATTAAACTGACGTAGAGTTTGCAAAAAAAAACCGCTGCATGGTACACATGTACAACAGGCGCATCCAGCATATCCTGCGCTATGCGGCTGTGCATGTTTGCCCTGTTGTGCCGCCATAAAAAGCGAAACTTTACGGGCTGTACCAGGCTGGCCATAATAAGGTGCATGTTTTCAATGGGTTTATCGCCAAAGTGCAGTATTTCAACATACTGGCGGTGGCGCAGCTTTGCCGGGTTATACTGTATGCCATACCTGTGCTTACCGCAACGTATATACTTTACAGGCTTACCCGGTATGTTTTGCGACTGCATGATGAATGCGCACTGGTTAGCATGGGCGGTAAACTCCTTAATGGTCATTTCGCCCACCTGTTTTTCGGTTTTGTCATACAGTATGGCTATTACTTTTTCAAGGCGCTGCATATCGTCCAGGTTTTTATCTTCGCTAAGGCGGTACACATCCTGGAATTGCTGCACCGTAATATTTTGCCAGCTTAACATAGTGTGTTATTTGGTATATATATAAAAACAGGGGGGGTGTCTCACTTTTTGAAGAAATATTTTTTTATATTTTTTTTGAAAGCAGATGGGATAGACAAATTTGGTTGCATATAATGCCAATGTAAAGGTTAAAAGCATTTTTTTAGCAAAAATGTGTGTTAAAGCAACCGATTACAGAGGGCTAACAAAATTAGCAAAAGGCGCGTCAGGGTTTAAAATATTTCATTTAACTTTGTTATGTTTTGACCACCGCAAACACACAAACAGCAGAAATTTATACCCCTGACCAGGTGAATAAACTGGGCAACGCATTGATTTATTTATGCGAAAGGATACAGCCTGTATCAAAAACGCACCTCTTGAAACTTGTTTTTATTATTGAAGAAATTTCAGTAAAAAAATTCGGCATACCTTTTTTTGATTTAAGGTTTGATGTTTGGAAACTTGGACCGGTTTCAAAAAACCTGTTTGTTGAGTTGTCGGATGAACTTGTGTTACTGGCTGATTTTATTACAAAAACAACAGCTGCAGATAATACAGTTACCATAGTGCCTAAAAAACCTTTTGCCGACGATGAGTTTAGCGATAATGAAGTGCTGCTTTTAGACGAAATTGTAAGTTGTTTTAAGTATTGTACTGCCAGGGAACTGATTAATTTTACCCACAGAAAGGGCACACCCTGGTATAATACGGCTTTGCGTAATGGTGTGCTTGATGACCTTGAATCCGGCAAATTAACAACTACCGATATTGAGATCAATCTTGAAGAGGTTATTGAGGACGAAGATGATAAGCTTGCCCTGTTTAAAAGCCATAAGGACTTTTTGCAATTTAGTAAAAACCTGAAAAGCTAAAACTTTGTATAAAGCCGGCAGACTGCTATACTCTGACCCATTTTATTTTAAAGATGGTGGCTCCAGCAAACCAAAATATTTTAGGTGTTAAAAGTTACCGGCAATAATATAATACTTGCAAGCCTGCCTTCATCACAATCACACCTTCCGCAAAAGCAAGTTATACAACACGGTTGTCTTGAAATACCCGAAACATGCATTACCTGTTATATTTTTGAAGCAGGCAGGCCGGTAACGCAAGCGGGTTGGGCTTTTGAACTACATACTTTTTTGCACGGGCACTGGCTGAATGATTATACACTTGAAATGATGCAGCTTAACTATGTAATTGAGGGGGTGGACTACGAGATAACAGGTGATTTAACCGAGGCAGAGTTGCTACCGTTAAACGAAAATATAAAAGATGGCTGAACGAATAGGCTGCGCCTGGCCTCTATCAATTAACCCCACATTTAATTTATCCCCTTAAAGCACATTATTAAAACATTACGGTGCCTCCAAGGCATTTATTAATTCACCAGGGAAATAAGGACACCAAAGACAAAACTTTACAGCTGGCAGGCTAAACACATTTCCCGCATCCCCCCTTACCAAATACTATACTTGCCCCAGCCTATGCTGTTGCTAAACTTGTGGCGGGCAAGGGCA
>DASZUX010000325.1:0-9076 GCA_035547455.1 Chitinophagaceae bacterium | reverse complement strand
ATGTGGGGAAGAATGGAACATGCCGCAGCCGACCCTGCTGAGGCTTTGCACAGCCCGCAAAGCGGAAAGATGGAAGGCATAGGCCTTGCACCGGAAGGTATTGAGCAAAACCCTGTGTTATACCAGTTGATGCTGCAAAATGTATGGCAGGACAGTGCAGTTAATACAAGCCAATGGCTTAAACAATATGCTTTGCTGCGCTACGGTACAGCCAACGATAACATAAATAAAGCATGGGATATTCTGCGTCGCTCTGTTTACAGGGGTGGCCTTACAGAGGGTGGCCCGGAATCAATTATATCGGCAAGACCCACTCTCGGCAGCTCGGCCCCCTGGGCCGCAACAAGGCTTAGCTACCACCCGGTGCAATTGTTACAGGCATGGAAACTATTTGCAGTTGCGGCTCCGCAGTTACAGCACAGCGATGGCTTTCAATATGATTTTGTAGATATTACCCGCTAGGTACTGGCCAATTATGCTACACCTCTGCAGCAAAAATTTGCACTGGCATACAAACAAAAAGACATGAATGCTTTTAAGCAATATGCAGCGCAATTTATTACATTGATGGACGATATTGACAGGCTGCTGGCTACACGAAAGGATTTTTTGTTAGGTAACTGGCTGGCAGCCGCACGCGCCAATGGCGTAACACTACAGGAAAAAAATCTTTACGAATTTAATGCAAGGGATTTAATAACGCTGTGGGGCGATAAAAACTGTACCCTGCACGATTACTCAACGCGGCAGTGGGCCGGTGTTATAAGCGGTTTTTATAAACCACGCTGGGAGTTGTTTTTTAAAACTGTTGAAAATGCAATGGCTGGTGGCAGGGAAGCAGATTTTAAAGCTTTTGATAAGGCGGTGGAACAACTGGAATGGCAATGGGTAAACCAGCACGAAGGGGCTTATGCAACCGCCCCGCAGGGGGATGCAGTAGTCACCGCACTGCAGCTTTACGGGCAATACAGCCCGGTTATAAATGCTGCTTATCAAAACGGAATGCAGGCAACACAGTAGCTATTCCCCTTCAATCCGCTTTATCATTGAGCGAAAAGTTTGCCATGTAAACTGGTCAATGCGTCCGCGCTGCACTACGGTAAGGTTATCTGCCGGGCGTTGTAAAAAGTAATGAAACACAAACCGGCCATGCGGGTTTTGCCAGCCTGCCATCTGCCCAAAGCGCAGGTCATTAAACACCAGGGTGTCGTTCCATTTTTCAAGTGTATAAAATTGCCTGCTAAAGCGTACAAGTTGTGGCACGTTCTCAGTAGCGGGTACATTAGCCAGTAATGCATTGTTGCGTTTAAAAAAAGTAAACGTAATGCCCGGCCCTGCATCAAATACGCTGTGGTAACCTATGTAGTACCCACTGTCGTTACCTGCCACTATATACCACAACCAGTTTTGCAGCGGTGCGGGCGTGGTAAAGTAGCGCTGGTGCGGTATATGCTGCACGGCAAAAGCGTTGTTAACATCACTGGTTATAAGCGCTTTGTTAAACAGGCAGTAAGCAAGGTACACTGCACTAACCCATACGCCAAACCGCCACCAGAATCTTCGTCTTTTTTCGCCTCTTTTCATTACCCATAATACAAGAAAGGCGATACCGGGCCACAGGGAAAAAAATGGGTCTGCTACGTAAATAGCGTTAAAAGATACACGGTAATGGCTAAACGGCTCAAACCAGCCAACACCATAGTTGTTAAACGCATCAATAAAAATGTGCACCAGTACTTCAATGCCAAAAAACAATATCCATTTATTAAGCTTAATATTATGCGGGCGGTGTATTTTCTCACTGGCCAGCGCCATTACAATGGCAGCAAGAATGCAAAACAACAGGCTATGGGTAAAGCCTCGGTGCGCCAGCAGGCTGGCAGGCGGGTTAAGCCACAGGTTGGCAATAAAATCAATATCAGGCAGGCTTTGAGCCAATGCACCCAGCAGCATGGCGCGTTTACCAATTTTTTTACCCAGGAAAGCTTCACCAATACAGGCCCCCAGCGCTATGTGTGTAAGTGTATCCAAATTAGTGCGGTTAAAACATGGTCCAAGATACGGTTTTATATGCGGCTGTACTTCCCGGCCTGCCGGGTGCAGTTGTATGTTTACACGCAGCCGGGAAGATGTGTTGATTCAGCCCGAACCAGGATGCTGCAGGGCAACCATTCAAATTTTGTAAGACGTTGTTTGAAAATTGTAATTTTGCGCAATGAACAAAGCAGAAACGCTGGAAGATTTATACCTGAGAAAATTTAATTGGGTGCCAGGAAACCTGCGAAATGAAACAGGGCATTTTAACGTATTTAAACTTGAGCCTTTCAGGGGCAATTCATCAAAGCCTGTACCTTACAGGCGCAGGGACTATTTTAAAATAACCCTGGTAAACGGCGATAGCAAAATACACTATGCTGATAAGGTTTTACACGTTTCTAAACACGCTTTAATATTTTCAAACCCGCAAATACCCTATAAATGGGAACATTCCGACGAACTGCATACCGGGTTCTTTTGCATTTTTAACCAGGCATTTTTTCACCAGTATGGTAACTTAAATCAATACCCTGTGTTTCAGCCACAGGGCACCCATGTATTTGATCTTTCCGGTGAACAGGTACTGCAGGTGTCAGCCTTGTATGAGCGCATGTTTGATGAAATTAACAGCGATTATATTTATAAGTATGATGCCCTGCGCAATATGGTGTTTCAACTGCTGCACTTTGCTATGAAGATGCAGCCTTCCTCTAACCTTGCAGGCAGGCATGTTAATGCATCGGAACGTATTGCACTGCTGTTTTTAGAACTGCTGGAACGACAGTTTCCTATTGACAATACACACCAGGCCATTAATTGCCGTACAGCTTCGGGCTTTGCTGCACAGCTAAATGTGCACGTTAACCACCTTAACCGTGCTGTAAAGGAAAGTACGCAAAAAACCACGACTGCCATTATTACGGAACGCATACTGTGCGAAGCAAAAATTCTCCTGAAGCATTCTGCATGGAACGTATCAGAAATAGCGTTTGCGCTGGGTTTTAACGAGGTGACACATTTTAATAACTTTTTCAAAAAGCACTTGCAAACAACACCGCTCAAATTCAGGAATGTTTGATTTTCGTAATATTTTGTTTGTTTTTTGTTGGGAACGGACGGTAAGGCAGGTGTAGCTTTGCCGCATTATTATCACCGTAAAAAAACATTATGCAAAAACGTATACTGGGCAACAGCGGTCTGCAGGTATCTGCACTTGGGCTGGGTTGTATGGGGCTTAGCTACGGTTATGGCCCCGCAGCTGACAGGAAAGATGCTGTTAAGCTGCTAAGAGCTGCTTTTGAAAATGGGATTACTTTTTTTGATACTGCCGAAGCTTATGGTCCTTTTGCAAATGAGGAACTGCTGGGAGAGGCGTTGGCTCCTTTTCGTGATGAAGTGGTTATTGCTACTAAGTTTGGATTTGAAAAGGGTGAGGTAGCTCTTGGACTGAACAGTAGGCCGGAAAATATAAGGGCAGTAGCTGAGGCCGCATTGAAGCGTTTGAAAACCGACAGGATAGATTTATATTACCAGCACCGCGTTGACCCTGCCGTGCCGGTAGAAGATGTTGCGGGCACAGTAAAAGATTTAATTGCCGAAGGCAAGGTTAAGCATTTTGGTCTGTCAGAAGCAGGGGTTCAGGCTATACGCCGCGCGCACGCAGTACAGCCGGTGGCTGCCCTGCAAAGCGAATATTCGCTCTGGTGGCGGGAACCCGAAAAAGAGATAATCCCGGCATTGGAGGAACTGGGCATTGGTCTTGTGCCGTTCAGCCCGCTCGGTAAAGGGTTTCTTACCGGTAAAATAGATGAGAACACCAGTTTTGACAGCACCGATTTTCGTAACGTGGTACCCCGATTTTCTGCTGAAAACCGCAAAGCCAATCAGGCAATGGTTGATTTGGTGAAACGGATTGCGGCAGAAAAAAATGCAACGCCTGCACAGGTAGCCCTTGCATGGCTGCTGGCACAAAAACCCTGGATTGTGCCTATACCCGGTACCACCAAACTGAACAGGCTTTACGAGAACCTTGGCGGTGCGGATATAACCCTGGCAGCAGAAGACCTGCGCCAAATTGAAGAGAACGCAGCACAAATTACTATACAGGGTGCAAGGTACCCGCCACAGTTGCAGGCACGCATAAACCGGTAAATTAAGTGTTCATCTACACCGGTCAGGGCAAAAGGCAACGGTATTTTCTCAGGGCGCTTTTTGCAGCGCCTTTTAATTTGCACTTTGTATTGCCTTAAACATCAATGCGGGCAGCCGTAATCAATTTGTGCCTATATTTGGCTCATAACTTTTCTCATAGCAGGCACAGCGCAGTTTTATCCTGCAGTGCGTGCAGGATAAGCGTATAAACCAAAAGACAAAATTGTATTTTGCCATGAACCATGCAACACAGTACGTAACTGATTTTGTGAGCCTTCTTGATGACAGCAGCAATAATATTTTTAATATGACAATGGATGAAGCCATTGCAGCAGTGGCTACGGGGGACCCGGTGCAGGTGCGCAAAATTGAGGGGCATTTTGCCATCGTTGCAAAGGTTGGCCGGGCAGTATATATGGCGCGTTCCATCGGCAGGCCTATGCGTTATTTTCTTGCAAAGCAGGTATCGGGACCTTTGCTTATTGTAGCAGAACGTATGGATGAGATTTACGGGTTTTTAAAAGAACGCGGCCTGCACCGGCAGTTTCACCCTTCCTACACAAGGATGGTGCCTGCGCATTTTGTAACAAGGCTTGAGGTAATAGGCTGCCCTGATCCCAACCCTGTATATACCCGTTTTTTTGCCCCGCAACGCAATACATTGCCTGCTGACCTTGATGCAATTGGTAAATTGTATATTGAAACACTGGCGTATGAGTGTGAAAAATGGCTGAAAACCATTCCGGCAGAAGAACCGGTGGGTGTGTTATTCTCCGGCGGTATTGACAGTGGCTCGGTGTTCCTGGTGCTGTATCATCTCATGCTTAAAATGGGGCTGTCGCCCCAGCGGTTAAAAGCATTTACACTTTCAGTAAACAACGGCCCCGATGCACAGCAGGCTTACGAGTTTATGAACACGCTGGGTTTGTCATTATTTCTTGAAGTGGTGGATGTTAACCAAAGCGATATTGATTACAAAGAAACCATACGTGTAATTGAAGACTACAAACCGCTTGACCTTGAATCAGCTACCATGGCGCTTGCTTTGTGCAAACAAATACGCCAATTATACCCTGGCTGGAAATACTTAGCCGATGGCGATGGCGGTGATGAAAACCTGAAGGATTATCCTATAGAAGAAAATACAGAGCTTACTATACGAAGCGTTTTAAACAACACCATGCTGTACCAGGAAGGCTGGGGTGTTGATAAGATAAAACACTCGCTCACATATTCCGGGGGGCAAAGCCGTGGTTATGTACGCTCCTACGCACCGCCCAAAACACTTGGTTTTAAAGGGTTCAGTCCTTACACGCTACCGAACGTAATTGAGGTGGCTGAAGGTGTGCCCTTTATACAACTTACCAACTGGAGTGAAGAAGCATTATATGCTCTTAAGGGAGAAATTGTAAGCCGCGGCATTAAAGCTGTTACAGGTTTTGATATGCCTGTATTTGAAAAGCGCAGGTTCCAGCGCGGGGCAGTATCAGAAAGCAGTTTTAACCAGGTGTTCCCGAGGGACGAGATGGGATACCGCAGTTACTTTAACTCCCTGTATGCATGATAACATGTTGATTGAGCAACTGCGGCCGGGCAGGAACGAGGTGGATGAAAATATGCCCTATCATTTTTTGCACGAGCAGGAGCCGGGGTTGAGTGGCGGGATAGAAGAGGTAAACACTATTTTTCTTACCGGCAAGGAATGTGTTTTTAAATGCCTTATGTGCGACCTCTGGAAAAATACTTTGCCATACAGCACGCCGGCGGGCGCCATACCCCGGCAGGTTGATTATGCGTTGAAGCGCCTGCCAAAAGCAAATACAATAAAACTTTACAACAGCAGCAATTTTTTTGATGCTAAAGCGGTGCCCGCTGCAGATTACGGTGATATTATTGGTTGTGTACAGCAATATAACAGGATAATAGTAGAGAACCACCCCAAACTATGCAACAAAACCTGTGTTGAATTTGCTGCAAAGCTTAACGGTGCACTTGAAATAGCGATGGGGCTGGAAACCATTCACCCCGCGGCTGTTACAAAACTGAATAAGCAAATGACGCCTGCTGATTTTAAAAAGGCGGCCGGGTTTTTACGCAGCAACAATATTGATGTGCGTGCTTTTGTATTGCTTAATCCGCCTTATATTACTGGGCGGGAAGAAAATATTGAATGGACTTTTAAAGCAGTAAAGTTTGCCTTTGAGAGTGGTGCGAACCGCTGTGTGATTATACCGGTGCGGGCACGTAACGGCATAATGGAAACCTTGCAAAAACAGGGGCATTTCGTGCCGCCGGCATTGGCTATGCTGGAAGAAGTATTTGAAAAAAGCCTGGGCCTGCAGCAGGGGCAGGTGCTGGCAGACACATGGGACATTGCTTTTACCTCAGGTTGCCCGTATTGTTTTGAAGCCCGCAGGCAAAGACTGGAGTGGATGAACCTTGAACAAAAAATTTACCAGCCTATAGCCTGTAGTTGTGTGCATTAATATGAAAGAAAATTTTGACATACTTATAGCTGGTGCCGGGTTTGCAGGGTCGCTTACCGCCCTGGTGCTGCATAACAGCGGTTTTAAAGTGTGCATTGTAGAAAAAGGCCGCCATCCACGCTTTGCAATAGGGGAATCGTCTACCCCCATAGCTGATATGTTGCTGCGCAGCCTGTCGGAAAAATACAAACTGCCCTGGTTGCATGATTTTTCAAGATATGGCACATGGCAGCAAACCCACCCGGAGGTAGCCTGTGGTATAAAACGTGGGTTTAGTTATTTTAAGCATTATCCCGGTAAACAGTTTATTGCTGACGCAGCGCATAGTAACGAACTGCTGGTGGCCGCCAGTGTGAGTGATACCGCGTCTGACACCAACTGGTTTCGTGCTGATTTTGACGCATTCCTTGCAGGCAAAGTACAGGAAGCGGGCATAGTATATTATGATTTGACAGAGATTATAGCTGTGCAAAAAAGTTCAGCATGGATATTTGATATATGCCGCGATAACAGCGTAAGCCAAATTGAAGCCGCCTTTTATATTGATGCCACCGGAGGAGGCCACCTGCTTGAGAAATTGTTTGGAGTAACATCTTCTTCGGCAGA
Source organism: Chitinophagaceae bacterium (assembly GCA_035547455.1). Classification (GTDB taxonomy): domain Bacteria; phylum Bacteroidota; class Bacteroidia; order Chitinophagales; family Chitinophagaceae; genus JABDFW01. Next base: position 1,796 of record DASZUX010000325.1, on the reverse strand, counting down.
TTTTCTTACCAATTCATTTGGTGTATTCTCCCACTTCAGAAATGTGCCCTGCTGGACGGAGACCATGATGCAGAAAGGGTTTTCAACCGCTGATTTTCCATACAACCCAGATAATTCAGCGCTTCATCATGTATTGGATGAGGGCTGGATGTGGGTGCTGCGTTTTAACAATGGCCTTACAAGCTTTGGCTTTGCTTTAAACGGCTGGGATAAGCAGTTTGATGGGATGGATGCAATGGAAATTTGGGAGAAGATGCGGGCAAAATATCCATCGGTAAATGATATAATACAAACATCAGCCCTGGCCAAAACCCCGGGTTGTATTATAAAATCGCAGCGGTTACAGCGGAAAACTGCGCAATGTTTCGGTGAAGGATGGGTGGCATTACCGCATAGTTGCGGATTTGTTGACCCCTTGTTTAGCTCCGGCATAGCGCACTCTCTTTCAGGCATAGAAAAAATTACAAGTCTTTTAAACCAATATTGGGGTAATGATAAAATACTGCACAACAACCTGCAGCAATATGAAAAGGCTGTATTTACTGAGTTGCGGCTGGTAGATATGCTGGTAGCCGGGTGTTATGATACCATGCGTCATTTTCCATTATTTAACGCATGGGCCATGCTGTATTTTGCGGCCACCATAACCAGTGAGCAGCGCCGCCTGAAAGGTGAGCCACCCGGCTATTTTCTTGGGGCTGACGATGCCGGCATACAGGAAATGGTTACAACCTCTTATGCCGAGTTAAAACAAATATTGCTAAATAACCAGCCTGCCGGGCAGGATATACAAAACTTTATTACCCATGTACGCGGGCGCATAAAGCCGGTTAACATTGCAGGGCTTATGGAGCCGGACGCTAAAAATATGTATCACCACACAGTTGCTAGGCTGTAGCAGCTTTAGTATGTGCCCAGGTTTACCGGTTTCAGCGCGTTCCTGAATTTTTCTGTAGTAACCTTTCTTGTATTATACTGCTGCTGGTACTGCCGGTGCGCCTTGTCCGCAGGATATATATAAGTGCTGCTGTATGGGTACGACGGCTGCGCGTGAAATGGCAGCGGTGTTACGGTTTGTCCGTAGGCTGTATTCAGGTCTCCGTCTTTCACCCATCCTTCGCTGTAAATCAAAAAATCTCTTTTCCAGCCTTTAGGCAAAGCCGGCAGTTGCGTTGCATCAAAATCAATAGTTACCTCGTCGCCTGAATTGCATATAATATATTCATCATCGCCTTTTTGCAGCAGTGGTTTTACATCGCCAAAGCGCGTATAATTGCCCGTAAGGTCTCTCCATTTTTGTCCTGTGCTTACATTGTAATAATCAAACCATTCAGGTCCGTAAGGGCCACCTTTGCGGTATGAGGGAGAATATCCCCTGTAAGCCAGCGTAGCATCCAGCATGGTAAGGTCATGCATCTGTACCGGTACTTTGGCATTACCCGTGGAGAAGAATGCTTCGTCCCAGTAAATCTGCATGTTGGTTTGTATACGCACCCGCCTGTCGTTAGGTGTGAGGAATTTGCCCGATAGGTTGGCAATAACCATTTTATCTCTGCCCATGGGGAAGCCGATATTATCAATTACCGTCTGCCACTGGCCTTTTTTATTAATTACCTGCAGGCTTGGCATGTGCGCCCTGTATTTGCCTGACTGTGCCATGGCAGTGTTTACACTGGCATCAGTAGGGAAAATCCATCCTCTTAAAAACAGGAAGAGGCTGTCGCTTTTTGCCTCATTTCCCAGGTCCAGAATTAAATCATGGTCTTCTGCAACCCCCTGGAACTTACCCAATGCGA
>DASZUX010000324.1:0-3225 GCA_035547455.1 Chitinophagaceae bacterium | reverse complement strand
TTGTTTCACTTTGGTTATTAACCAGGTGGTTTGATGCGTTAGCCTTTACACTTTTTGTATTGTGTGTAACATTACCATTTTTATAATCCTGCTCTTCATTTTCCCGGCTGTCCATATCGTCTTTATTTTGCGGCCACACATGTTTTTCCTTATAATCATGCTGCTGCAGGGTAGTCTTATTGTTATTACTTGTTTTCATCATTTTATTTTTGAGGTTATTATCTAATACCTGCGGTTTTACAGAATGTGCACGTTTATTAAAATCATTATATTCATCCTTACGCGCTGTAGTTTCATCTATATCTGCATCAGGCAGTGTTTGTCCCTGTGTACGCTTTGCGCAGGGGTTTTTGTTTTAACTGCATCTTTCTTAACTGGTTCCAATGACTTAATTTTTAGCTTGCCACCTCACCTCCCGCAACAATAATGTTGCCAAATAAGAGTTGCATTAATCGTGTAAATTTGGGGCAACATGCAGCCCTTCCCGCATCTCTTCAATAATTTTGGCATTAAAGGCATGTATGTCGGCTGGTGTACGGCTGGTTACCAGCCCATTATCAACCACTACTTCTTTATCAAGCCAAGTTGCACCGGCATTAATAAGGTCAGTTCGTAACGATGGGTAAGATGTTACCCTGCGCTCTTTAAGTTTTCTTGTTTCAATAAGCAATTGCGGGCCATGGCAAATTGCGGCTACAGGCTTGCCCGCGCGCAAAAAGCGCAGGGCAAAATCAACGCATTTTTTGTTCATTCTCATTTTATCAGGGTTCATTACTCCCCCAGGTATCACCAGTGCATCATACTGCTCAGCGTTAGCCTTCTCAAGCGTTACGTCTACATCTAACTCAATAGACCATTCATCATCTTTCCAGGCCCTCACTTTTTGCCTTTGCGGTGAAACTATATCTACTGTAGCGCCCGCTTCTTCAAGTGCCTGCTTTGGCCCGGTAAGTTCAACCTCCTCAAAACCGTTTTCCGTTAAAATAGCAACCCGCTTTCCCTGCAAGACACTCATACATAATAAATTTTATAAGATGGAAAAAATAAAAGCCTGCTTATAACAGTACAAAAACCAAGCCTATAATAAGTTGGCACTATACTGTATTGTAGCAGTGCAAATATTTTCCCGCTATGGTATAATAATTGTGCAGCAATAAAAAAAATGATATGAAACTTAAATTAATATTTACATGGATCGCCGTCACATTCGGGTTGCTTTTTTTTATAAGCGCTGTCAGCATACGCAGTAGCGCAATAAAAGGTACCGTAAGCCCTGCTGCGGCTGCCTCAGAAGTGCTGGCGTGGTCTGGCGCCGATACTCTAAGGGCAAGCCCCGTAAACGGTGTGTTTTCAATAAAAAATGTAAAAGCAGGCAGTTACACTGTATTGATAGTGGCGGTACCGCCTTACAAGAATGTTGAAAAAGCAGGCGTAAATGTAATGGAGGAAGAACAAACCGATTTGGGCGAAATTAAGCTAACGAAATAATTTATTTATTGTAATCAACGGTGTTGTTTTCCGCAAAATAAGCTTCAATGGCCTTGCCCAATTCTCTTGATTCAGTTGTTTCACTGTCAATAGCCATATCAAACCAATGGTTAGCACCTTCATTATCTTCCTTTAACATCACTTCCACCACGCGGTCATGCATATATACCTTAAAGCAGGCTGCGCCTGTTTTTACAGCATTTATTTGCCGGTTACCAAGCATAATTATAAAACTTTCCATACAACAGTTTATGTTTAAAACCACCCGGGTAATAAAATTTTATAACAGGTAATCAATCAACAATTCTGCCATATTTGTTAGTACATGCGATGAATCCGTTATAGTAATAAGCGCGTACAAGCAAGTTGGCCGGTTTATTAAACAATAGTGTACTTAAAAACAGGTATTTCGCCCTTACGCTTATCTTTGCGGCATGCACTATATTTCAGCGGAGGGATTAACAAAAAGTTACGGCGCTACACCACTGTTTAACAATATTACATTTCATATAAACGAAGGGGATAAACTCGCACTTATTGCCCGCAACGGCGTAGGCAAAAGTACCTTATTGCGCATTTTGGCCGGGCAGGAAACAGCAGAAGGAGGAAAACTTTGGATAAACAAAGATGTTACTATTGCGCTTTTTGAGCAAGACCCCAAATTTGACGAGGATAAAACGATAGTTGAGAACCTTTTTCATATATCACACCCGGTAATAAACGCCATAAAAGAATATGAGCTTGCTGCAGACAGTAACAACAATGACGCTATGTTTGCTGCAATAGCAAAAATGGATGAGTTAAATGCCTGGGATTTTGAAAGCAAGGTGCAGCAAATTTTGGGCAAGCTTAACATACACCATTTAAGTGACAAAATAAGAACGTTAAGTGGCGGCCAGCGAAAAAGGGTGGCCCTTGCCAAAACACTGATTGATATTGGCTTTGACCATAAGCACACCTTGCTGATGATGGATGAGCCTACCAACCACCTGGATGTTGAGATGATTGAATGGCTGGAACATTATTTAACACAGCAAAGTGTTACCCTGCTGCTTGTAACACACGACCGATACTTTCTTGATGCGGTGAGCGAAGAGATTTGGGAGCTGGAACGCAGTAACATGTACGTTTATAAAGGGGATTACGAGAATTACATGGAAAAAAAGGCCGCACGCCTTGAAAGCGAAAATGCCAGTATTGACAAAGCCCGCAATGAATACCGCAAAGAACTTGAATGGATGCGCAAACAACCCAAAGCAAGAACTACAAAAAGCAAAGCAAGGCAGGATAACTTTTACGAGGTTGAAGCAAGGGCTAAACAAAAAATTGAAGATGCCCAACTGCAACTGCAGGTAAAAATGAGCAGGCTTGGCGGTAAAGTGGTAGAAATGAAAAAGGTGTATAAAAGTTACGGGGATAAGAAAATTTTAAAAGGCTTTGACCACACCTTTAGCAAAGGGGAAAGGGCGGGTATTATTGGCAAAAACGGCGTGGGTAAAACTACTTTCCTGAATATACTGCAACAGGCAGAAGCGGCCGATAGTGGTAAAATAAATATCGGGGAAACAGTAGTATTCGGCAATTTCTCGCAAAAAGGGCTTGAGATAAAAGAAAATATGCGGGTTATTGAATATGTGAAAACATTTGCAGAAAGTTTTCCCCTTGCAAAGGGCGGAAGCCTTAGTGCAGCCCAGTTCCTGGAGTTATTCCTGTTTCCGCCTGAAAAACAGTACACTT
>DASZUX010000323.1:0-4860 GCA_035547455.1 Chitinophagaceae bacterium | reverse complement strand
ATACGCAGTTTGACTATTACCTGCATAGCAGGCAGGAGGGAGAAAAGCAACTGCTCTATTATCGCTTTGATATTTGCGGCATATTGCCCCCGGCAGTATTAAACAGCGTTAATGCCAAATACGAAATAACTTATAAAGCTTTTTACGGTCACCTGTTGTTTTTGCTGGACGAAATAAATGTGCATCTTAACAGGCTGGGCAGCAAAAAAAGACAAGAAGCTGCAGAACTTATATGCCGCGTGTGCAACAGGTGTTTTGATACTTATAAGTCCGACATACACTGTTTCTGCAGTGATTATACCCTGCAGCACCTGCTTGATTACCAGAAAACTAAAGATGACGATATAATACAGGTGCTGTTAACCTTACGGGCTGTACTGCTTGACAAAAAGCAATTGCAGTACCAGGCGCAGTTTGGCAGTTGGAGCAGTATGGTGCGCAGCATGCAGTTGTACGATGATATGCAGGACGCGGCAGCAGACTGCGATTTCCAGATGAATACGCTTTGCTATTTTGCCAAAACGTATTTTAATGAAGAATGGCTTTGGCTGCAGCAAAATAAACCGGCCCTGCAAAACCTGGCAGGGCTTGCATTGCATACTACCATAGGGCTTAATATGCCCGGTAGCTGTATACTATGTTACCAGTATGCAGTTAACATAGCCCACACCAGGCTAAACTGGGTGCAGCGTAAAATACAAAACTACTTGTGGCGTAAAAACTGGCTGGGTATGAAAAACCCGCTGCTAAGGCCGGGTGCATTCTGCATATCGGAGGTAATGAACCGTAGCGAAAAAAGCGTGCCCTTAAAACTGCATTTTATTGAAAAGAAAATAATGCAGGTGGATGAAGGCATAATACCGCTTGATATAAAGCTTGCTTATATAATAGATATTGTGCTGTTTGATGATGAATTGCGGGCCAGCCTGTTTAAATTGCTTACACTAAGGGAACAGTATTTTTTAAGCGGCTGTTATCTTGAATACCCTGTGCATAAAAAAGCCGCTATGGCTAAGAAACTGCTGCAAATGTGTGCCCTTTAAAAGGGTAGCACGCTATTGCCTTTATGGCATTAATAAGCATATATCTTCCTGGCGTTGGTGGTGTATATTTTTTTAAGGGTGCTGTCTGTAAGGTTAAGCCCATATAGCGGCCAGTGATAGCTAAAGTAGTCATGCTCGTAAAAATGTTCATCAGCTGTTTCCAGGATGTGAAAAGTAATGCGGTACATTTTACCGTCATTGCCCATATCCGTACCATATACCAGCCTGCCTGCATATTTTTCTATAAAAGCTTTCGCATACCTTGGTATGGGCGATATTTCAGCATATCGTGCAGCTATGTCTGCATACAGGTTGGGGTAAGTATCAAACAACCTGCCCAGCGTCGCCAGGTTTGAGCAGCAGTTGGCCAAATGGCACGCTATAAAAATGGTGTGAGGGTTTTCTTTTACGGCACGCTCCAGCCCGGCCACCAGTTCATCGTGGGTAAGTATCCCTTTTTTGCTCATGTCAACTTTCCAGGTGGCGGCATTCATCATCCCGTCGTTGGTGCTGTCATCATTCAAATACATCCAGGCATCTTCTGCAACATGTATGCTTACAGGCAAATGCAGTTCAGCGCATTTTTGCAGTAAAGGTTTCATCTGCGGGTCATCAATATGCAGGCCGTACCCGGCAGCGGGTTTGCTGTAAAGTTCACCAAGGCCTTTGTCTCCAAGTTCACCTACGCCTTTCGCGCCTTTTGCGTGGCACCTTTCAAGCTCGGCTACCGCATGCTGTACCCAGCCGGGCTTGCCGTAGCCGGTATAATCAAAGCCGCACCACACATCAAAGCGGTCTTTATAACGGGCATATTTATGTACTATACTGTCAAAGGCCGCGCCTGTTGAATAGGTAAGTATGGTTGTTTTGGCAATATTGGCTGCATCCATCGTTTTTACCCATTCATCAATACCGGCATCAGTAGTGGCATAATCATGGCTGTGAAAATCAACCACGGGGTACTTTGCCTTTTCAACCGCCGTGTGCGGGGTATTGTAAATGCTTACAGGCTTAAAATTTTTAAGCAGTAAATTCTTTGCCTCCTGGGCAAAAGCGCATGTTGCAGCAGCAGGCAATAATAAAAGCAGGCAAATATGGCAGCGCATATTGGTTGGTTTGCGGTAAAAATATAGTATTTTATTGCATAGGCCGGCAGTTTGCAATGCTGTATTTTGCTATATTTAGCATAACAAGTTATACTATGGCCCCAGGCAAGTTAAAACCAGCCACGATTGAAGAATATATTGCAGGGGAACGGCGCCCGGATGTGCAGGAAAAACTGGTGCAACTGGCCAAATGTATCCGCGCTGCTGCGCCCGGTGCGGAAGAAGGGCTTAAATGGAGCATGCCTGCCTTTTCTTACAAAAGAATACTGGTAGCCTTTGCGGTATTTAAAAATCACATCGGCTTCTATCCTGCACCTTCGGTTATAAAAGCATTTGCTGAAAGCCTTGAAGCGTATAAAACGGCAAGTGGTTCAGTGCAGTTCCCGCTGAATAAACCGCTGCCATTGCCTCTTGTTGCCAAAATGGTTAAATACAGGGTAAAAGAAAGCCTTGCAGAAGATAAAAAATGGAAAGGTGAATGAATTCTTTCAGCATTTGCAATGCAGGCTTATCTTCGTTCACTGTAAAATAAATATTCCAGTATGAAAAGGCGCTCATTTGTAAAAACATCTGTAATGGGTACTGCAACTGCATTAACAGCCGCATTAAAAACTTCTGCTGCAAATCCTCCAAAACAGCAGCAGGAATATTATGAACTGAGGATATATACGCTTAAAGATGCAGTGCAGCAAAAGCTGGTGGAAGATTACTATCAAAATGCTGCCATACCGGCGCTTAACAGGCTGGGTGTTAAAAATGTGGGTGTGTTTACAGAGTTGAAGCCCGCAGGGCAAACAAGATTGTTTGTTATAGCATGTTATAAAAACATTGAACATTTTGCCGCAGTTAATGCAGGGCTTGATAACGATGCTGCATACCAGCAACAGGCAGCAGCTTATTTGCAGGCGCCGGCTGCTGCACCTGCGTATGAACGTATTGAAAGCTCGCTGCTAAAGGCATTCGCGCACATGCCGCACATGCAGGCGCCGGCTGCAACACCCCGCATATTTGAATTGCGCCAGTACCAGAGCGCAAGCGAAGCGGCCGGTAAAAAGAAAATAGAAATGTTTAATGATGAAGGGGAGATTGATATATTTAAACGCCTTGGCTTTAAGCCTGTTTTTTTTGGCGAGACTGTTATTGGAGGGGACAGGCCCAATTTAACCTACATGGTTACGTTTGACGATATGGCGGCACACGATGCACATTGGAAATCTTTTGGCAGCGACCCTGAATGGAAAAAAATAAGCACAGTGCCCGGCTATGCGGATGCATTGCTTGTGTCAAAAATTACGCCCACATTCCTGGTGCCGGTTAGCTATTCGCAGGTATAGTTAGTTTACAAAAACATGGCTTTACATCAAAACAATAAAAAGACTTTTAAGAGAATAGCCCATCATTGGCAGAATAAAAGAAAAGGACTTTTTATAATCCCAGTAGTAGCATTTTGGCATTAACACGCTATAGTGAATTACCTGTTTTATATAATACACACGAAAAACGATTAGTGTGAAATTTATTGCTTAATTAATGTAACCTTTTCTTCTTTTCAAAGGTTACACAATTTTTTATTTACGTACACCTGGTGTATCAAAAACGTACACAAGCTAATTATACCAAAAGTTTAAATGCTGTTGATTATCAGTATAATGTAACTATGGTACTTTTTTGGTCTTAATAATTGCAAAATTGTTGAAGTATGTTTAAAAATTATTGTAAAACCGCGTGGCGCAACCTGGGCAAAAACAAATTTTATTCATTCATAAACATAGCCGGGCTTAGTGTGGGGCTTTGCATAGGCATGATAATTTTATTATGGGTGCAGGATGAGTACAGCTTCGACAATTTTCACAGCAATGCAAAAAATATTTATCGCCTTGAAAACAGGGTAGGCACCGGTAACAGCACGCAGATATGGAATGAAACTGTAGCCCCTATAGCCCAGCTTGCCAAACAGCAGTTACCCGAGGTAACAGGTTATGTGCGTACGTGCGAGAACTATTATTATTCGGCATACCGTCATGGCGACAAAGTGTTTGCTGAAAATAACACCATTTTTGCCGACCCTCAATTTTTTACTTTTTTTGATTTTCCCCTTATAAAAGGCAATAAAACAAACCCTTTCCCCAACCTTATGAGTGTGGTAGTTACCGAAACCACGGCACGCAAGTATTTTGGTAACGACGACCCCATAGGCAAAACAATACTGGTGGATAACAAGCTAAACTTTGCAGTAAGCGGCGTGGTAAAAGATTTTCCTTTAAACAGCAGCATACAGCCTGATATGGTTTTTGCTATGGATTACTTTAAACAACTGGCTTACCAGGATAAAGGTGATGGAAAGACGATGGAGCATGACTTTACCCAGTTTAACTTTAACACCTACCTCTCTCTTCGGCCGGGTACAGATATTAAAGCCCTTGCTACAAAAATACGTACAATACACCTTGCCAATAAACCCGACGATACCGATATTTTATACCTGCCGCAGGCGCTTAAAAACATGCACCTTTACCATGCGGACGGTACTGATGGTGGCATAGCCACTGTACGCATATTTATGGTAATAGCATTGTTTATACTGGCAATTGCCTGTATAAATTATGTAAACCTGTCAACCGCACGCAGCATGCTGCGTGCCAAAGAGGTGAGCATGCGTAAAATTGTAGGCGCTGCCAAAACACAGCTTTTTTTACAGTTTATAATTGAAA